>JAZRUR010000026.1:0-6048 GCA_045652625.1 Eubacteriales bacterium
TTCTAAGGCAAAGGTAAAAAACTATCAAGTACTCGGCCTCAACTCCGAAACCGCAGTGGTTTTCAACATCACTTCTCGTGAACAAGTTATCCTTAACACTTGGTACGGCGGCGAAATGAAGAGGGGTATGTTCTCCATGATGAACTACTACCTCCCCTTAAAGGGTATCGCTTCCATGCACTGCTCCGCAAATACCGATATGAACGGTGAAAACACCGCACTCTTCTTCGGTCTTTCCGGTACCGGTAAAACCACCCTTTCTACCGACCCCAAGCGTTTGCTCATCGGTGACGACGAACACGGTTGGGACGATAACGGCGTATTCAACTTCGAAGGTGGTTGCTACGCAAAGGTTATCAACCTTGATAAGGATTCCGAACCCGATATCTATAACGCTATCAAACGTAACGCACTTCTTGAAAACGTTACTCTTGACGAAAACGGTGTTTGCGACTTCGCAGACGGTTCTGTAACCGAAAACACTCGTGTTTCTTATCCTATCGACCATATCCAAAACATCGTTCGTCCCGTTTCCGCAGCACCTGCAGCAAAGAACGTAATCTTCCTTTCCGCTGATGCATTCGGCGTACTTCCTCCTGTTTCGATCCTCACTCCCGAACAGGCACAGTACTACTTCCTCTCCGGCTTCACTGCTAAGCTCGCAGGTACCGAACGCGGAATTAAGGAACCCACTCCTACCTTCTCTGCTTGCTTCGGTCAGGCGTTCCTTGAACTCCACCCCACCAAGTATGCTGAAGAACTCGTTAAGAAGATGGAAGCAAGCGGTGCAAAGGCATACCTCGTAAATACCGGCTGGAACGGAACCGGCAAGCGTATCTCCATTAAGGATACCCGCGGTATCATCGACGGTATCCTCAGCGGCGATATTCTCAACGCTCCTACCAAGAAGATTCCTTACTTCGATTTCGAAGTTCCCACCGAACTCAACGGCGTTGATTCCGGCATTCTTGATCCTCGCGATACTTACGCTGACGCTACTGAATGGGAAGAAAAGGCAAAAGACCTCGCATCCCGTTTCATCAAGAACTTTGTTAAGTATACCGGCAACGATGCAGGTAAGGCACTTGTTGAAGCAGGTCCTAAACTCTAATAAAGTAGATATTATTTAATAAAAACAGCACCCGCGAAGCAGTTTTCTGCATCGTTGGGTGCTATTTTTTTGACGTAATTTATTGATTGTAGCGCGAGAATGTGGTAAAATATGAAAAAATAGATATAAAAGGTGAATTGCTATGACACCGAAAGATTATGTTGTTACGAAAATAGAGGGCGAGTATGCCTACCTGCGTGAACTTGGCGCGAATGAAAATGATGAGATTTTTATTGCACTTGCACTTTTGCCGTTGGGTATAGATGTGGGCACAAAACTGCATTACGAAATGCTTGAATACAGTATCGTGGAATAAAGGTGAAAAATGGATAAAAAATCAATTCTTCAAGCGGTAAAATTCGCACTTTTCTCTGCATCGGCAGGTATAATACAAGTTGGAACGTGCACGTTGTTCCTTGAGGTGTTCAAGTGGGAATATTGGGTGTCCTATCTCGTTTCGCTCATTCTTTCTATACTGTGGAACTTTACACTCAACCGTAAATATACCTTTAAATCTGCGAATAATATCCCGATAGCAATGGCAAAGGTTTTTGGTTATTATCTTGTGTTTACGCCGCTTTCTACATGGCTCGGACACGTGGCAGAAAGTTCGGGTGTTAATGAGTACATCGTCCTTGCAGTTACTATGCTTGCAAATCTAATAACCGAGTTTCTTTTCTGTAAGTTTGTTGTTTACCGTAAAGAGGAGTCCTTGAATAACTAACACTAAAAACTGTTTCGAGAGGAGAACAAATAATGTTATCGTATCTTAAAAAACTTTTTGTGTTATCATTATCTTTGCTATCGGTGGTTATTTTGTCATCTTGTGAAAACAATTCAAAAACAGCGCCGGAGGGTTTGGGGTATCCGACTGATTGGCTTTACGATGAAGAAACGGGAGTTGGTGTTTTAGAACTCAACGACTGTGTTATTTTAGAAAACTGCGATAAAGTAACTTCGGAGTATACATTGCCTACGTTGTTTGATGATTTGGCGATTAATTGGGTAGGCGACGGAGTTGTATACGGTAACGATACACTTGTTGAACTCGTTATACCTGACGGTTACGAACTTATTGGTCAATTTTCATTCGCTAATTGTGAAAATCTTAAAAATGTGTATATCGGGAAAGATGTTTACGAAATTTCCGAGCGCGCGTTCACTCAATGTCCCACTTTATCAGAATTCCGTGTATCTTCTGAAAATTTTCATTTTTACGAAAAAGATGGATGTGTTTTGAAAAAAGAAGATAATACCCTCGTTGCAACGAATGGAATTATACCCGTTGGAACTAAAATCATCGGTGCAGGCGTTTTTGCCCAAAATACAAGCATTATTAAAATTGTTATACCCGAGGGTGTCGAAGAAATTCGAGGATATGCTTTTGACAGAAGTTCTGTTTCAAAGGTGACATTGCCAGAGAGCCTAAACAAAATGGGAAAGTATGCTTTTGCGCAGTGCACAGACCTTAAAGATATATACATTCCAGAAAGTGTTACCGAAATAGGAGTTGCTGTGTTTGCAGGAATAGATGGGTTGATAATCAACTGCGCTACAGAAAATAAACCCGAGGGTTGGGATGATGAATGGCTCGGCGGTTGCACTAATTATCAACTCAATTGGGGCGTTAAATGACACATAAAATTATTGAAAAATATCATAGCGCGTGATATTATATCAAATGATATATTTTACATTTCCTTGGAGGAATAAAAATGAGTATTCGTATAGGAATTTACGGTTACGGCAACCTCGGCAGAGGTGTCGAATCGGCAATACGTCAAAATAAAGATATGGAACTTGCCGCGGTGTTTACCCGTCGCGACCTGTCTTCTGTAAAGTTATCAACCGACGGCGTTCCCGTTTATCATGCGGATAAGGCAAGTGAGTTGGTCAATGATATCGACGTTATGATTCTTTGCGGCGGCAGCGCTACCGATTTGCCCAAGCAAACCCCCGAACTAGCAAGATATTTTAACGTTGTTGACAGTTTCGATACCCATGCAAAAATTCCCGACCATTTTGCTAATGTTGATAGCGTTGCTTCACAATCGGGAAAAGTTGCAATGATTTCTGTCGGCTGGGACCCCGGTATGTTCTCGCTTAACCGCCTTTATGCATCGGCTGTTCTGCCCGAGGGTAAGGACTATACATTTTGGGGCAAGGGTGTGTCACAGGGACACTCCGACGCTATCAGACGTATAGATGGCGTTCTCGATGCAAAACAGTACACCATTCCCGTTGATTCCGCGCTCGAAGCCGTAAGAAGCGGTAATAACCCCGAACTTACAACAAGACAAAAGCATATCCGCGAATGTTTTGTTGTTGCAAAAGAGGGCGCAGACCTTAACCGTATCGAAACCGAGATAAAAACTATGCCTAACTATTTTGCCGATTACGATACGATAGTTCATTTTATAACCGCAGAGGAACTAAAACGCGACCATAGCGGCATCCCTCACGGCGGATTTGTTATCAGAAGCGGAAAAACAGGGCTTAATTCCGAACATAGCCATATTATCGAATACAGTTTGAAACTCGATTCCAACCCCGAATTTACCGCATCGGTAATCGTTGCATACGCACGTGCCGCGTATAGAATGAATAAAGAGGGAATAAAGGGCTGTAAGACGGTCTTTGATGTTCCTCCTGCGTATTTGAGTATGAAATCTGCAGAAGAACTCCGCAAGGAAATGCTTTAATTCGGCTTTTTGTCATGACATTTCGAATGATAGTTATTTGCTTTTGTTCGAAATGTCATATTGACAATGAAACGTGATTGTGGTATAATTTCATGAAATAAGTCCAAGTCGCATTTTGCGATTCATGGATGTGTAAAAAGAGGTAGAGTATGTCCGCATTGGATAAGTACAAATTCATCCGACCTGAAACTGACCTTGGTTTTGTTGGTTCTACCGAGGGTGTTTTTTCCTCTTTTTCGAATTTGCTTTTGGATTCAAAAGAATATGTTGTTTTTCCCGGTTTTTGCGACGTGCATGTGCATTTTCGTGAACCGGGTTTTTCTTATAAAGAAACGATAAAAAGCGGTTCGCGTTCTGCATCTCGCGGCGGTTATACCGCGGTTTGCACAATGCCGAATTTGAATCCCGTGCCCGATAGTGTCGAGCATCTTAAAATGCAAACCGAAATTATAAACCAAGACGCGATAATAAACGTTTATCCCTATGCTTCGATAACAGTTAACGAGGCAGGAAACGAACTTTCGGATATGGATAACCTTGCTGATGATGCAATCGCGTTTTCCGATGACGGCAGAGGAGTGCAATCCGACGACATGATGCGCGAGGCGATGAAAAAAGCAAAATCGCTTGATAAAATCATTGTCGCACATTGCGAGGTTAATTCGCTGCTGAAAGGCGGATATATCCATGACGGTGTTTATGCAAAAGAGCATAATCATCGCGGTATATGCTCGGCAAGTGAGTATGAACAGATAGCGCGTGATATCGAACTTGTAAAAGAGATAGGCTGTAAATACCATGTCTGCCATATCTCAACAAAAGAAAGTGTAGAACTTATCCGTCAGGCAAAGCGTGACGGAGTGGATATAACCTGCGAAACAGCGCCGCACTATTTGGTGCTTGATGAAAATGATCTGCAGGAGGACGGACGATTCAAGATGAATCCTCCGCTTCGCTCGACTGAAGATAAACTCGCGCTTATCGAAGGTGTAAAAGACGGCACGATAGATATGATTGCTACCGACCATGCACCTCACTCGGCGGAGGAAAAATCCAAAGGTCTTGAAAAGAGCGCGTTCGGTATAGTGGGATTGGAAACAGCGTTGCCTGTCTTATATACCAAACTTGTCAAGACGGGAATTATCACTATAAATAAACTTGTGGATCTGCTTTGTGTAAATCCGCGTAAGAGGTTTGGTATTCCTATGGGTGACGATATTACCGTATGGGATCTAAACGAAGAATTTACGGTAGACCCAAATGAATTTTTATCCCTCGGACGTTCAACACCCTTTACGGGCGAAAAACTTTTCGGCCGATGTGTGCTTACCGTCTGCAACGGGGAAGTTGTATATAAAAATAATATTGATTAATATATAGGAGGCTCTAAAATGGCAAAGCGTACAGATATTAAAAAGATACTTATTATCGGTTCCGGTCCGATAGTTATCGGTCAGGCGGCAGAGTTTGACTATGCGGGAACACAGGCGTGTCTTGCATTAAAGGAAGAAGGTTACGAGGTTGTACTTTGTAACTCTAACCCTGCAACTATCATGACGGATACAACTATCGCCGATAAGGTGTATATGGAGCCGTTGACTCTTGAATATATCGCTAAAATATTGCGTTATGAACGTCCCGACGCTATTGTTCCCGGCATCGGCGGACAAACGGGTCTTAACCTTGCTATGCAACTTGAAAAGAAAGGCGTTCTTCGCGAATGCGGTGTCGAATTGCTTGGTACAAGCAGCGAAAGTATCGAGAGGGCAGAGGATAGAGAACTTTTCAAGGAACTTTGTCAGTCTATAGGCGAACCTACTATCCCCTCGGAGATTACATATAGCATCGAAGAAGCAAAGAAAGCGGCTAAAGAAATCGGCTACCCCGTAGTACTTCGCCCTGCGTTTACCTTGGGCGGTACAGGCGGCGGCTTTGCATATAACGAAGAAGAACTTGTCGAAATCGGTCTTAACGCGTTCAAACTCTCTCCCGTGCATCAGGTTCTTATCGAAAAGAGCGTTAAGGGCTATAAGGAAATTGAATTTGAGGTTATGCGCGATTCCAATGACCACGCAATAACCATCTGCGGTATGGAAAACGTCGACCCCGTCGGTGTCCACACCGGCGACTCGGTCGTTGTCGCTCCCATTATGACTCTTTCCGATCACGATCTTAAAATGCTCAACGATAGCGCTATCAAGATCATCCGCGAATTGAAGATCGAAGGCGGCTGTA
>JAZRUR010000027.1:0-23403 GCA_045652625.1 Eubacteriales bacterium
AGTTTAGAAAGCGATGCCATATCGAAAAGTGTGTTCTCGGTCATCGGCAACTTTTCGGGCTCTATCGCGCGGAAACCGCCGACGGATTTAAAAAGCACTTCTCTACCCTTGCCCACCGCAACGGCATAACAAGAATACGCCCCGTCGGTTAGTCCGTTTTCAATCAACTCGTGTATTTTTTGGATATCCATAATTTCACCTACTTGAATTCATATATTTAATATAGTACATAATTAAGGAATTGTTAATGATATTTTTTTAACCAAGCATATCGTTTTTCAGCTTTTTCAATTATTTCGGTATATGATGATAAATCGTTAATATCTTTTAAAATTTGGCGACATGTATTTGATTCTGTCTCATATTCGCGGTTGTTGGTATAGTTACAAGCCTTAAGCCATTCGTATCTATCAATCGCCATTTCGACGACAGTTCTATGGGATATAGGTCGAAATCCAGCGATATCTTTTGTTATTTCATCAACCATTCCGGAATGAGGAGAGCCAATAGGTCGAGTTTCAGTAATTAGTCGTTGCAAAAAATATGTTTTTAAAGTAGTGTTCCGATATACATGGATCATATCGCGTCCACCCTGGTGAGTGTTCAACACATAGGTAAAACAGAAATCAAGTTCTGTCCTATCAACAGATATACAATTATCTGAAAAATCCTGAAAGGTTTCGCTAATTATTGTAGCAAGTTGTAAAATGTTTTCCGTTGATTTGCGTTTGAACGCATCAAATAATCCCATAAATTATCTCCTTTTACATTTATTAGTTTTATTATAGCATACACTTAATTTTGTTACAATATTATTAGCACCGAAATTTTAATAAGCCACAATGAAACTTTTCCTTCGGCAATGAAACTATTTTCATATATCGAAATAATGAAAAGGCTTATGCCACAAGGATTTTGAGATATAGAAAAATCACGATGGTTTTGATACAAAAACATCGTGCTGATATGGTCAAGCCGAGGGGAATCTCCGTTCGCTTTCAAGGCTTGCCGCTTTGCTCCGCACGCTCACGCCTTTTCGCTCTCTCCCCTGTGGTGCGACCGCGCCCCAAAACCCTTTTGATTTTGGGGCGCTAAAACAGTTCCCCGAACTGTTTTTCCGCACCCTTCGATTCCCTTCAGATCAAAATAAAAGAACCGCACAAAGGCGGTTCTTTTGTTTTGGTGGAGCCGAGGGGAATCGAACCCCTGTCCGAAAACCCATCCGCGATGCTTTCTCCGAGCGCAGCCGTCCTTTAGGATTCCCCACTGTGTCCGCCGAACGGCAGGCAAACACAGACGGTAGTTTCATTAATTCATGGCAGGGGGCAAAACTTAGCCCTACTCACGTTCACCGCTAAGTGACGCCGAATCCGAAGCCGCGGTGCTCTTCGGGTCGACGGTCACTGCACTTAGGCAGCGACTGCTAATTTATTATTGTTAGCGTTTAATTTTAAAGTACACATTTTATAGAAGTTGTGCGCTTCTGCTCGCTTACTTCGTTTCAGAATCCCCGTCGAAACCTTTACGGCCCCATACGGTTTTCGCTTTATAAATTATGATTGTTCTTTAATATACTTATTATGCTTTCAACCGCGGTTTCAATGAATATTTCCATACCTTCGGGAGTTATGGTTAAAAACTCCACAGATTCGTCGGTTTTGCAATTTGCATACAAATCTGCCGCATAACGCACACGTTCGGTTATATCGTCAATCGCAAAATAATCAAAATAAACGTTAGGAAAATCGTTCACCGCGCTTATTATACCAAGCGGTCGGTAATTTTTGTTCGCTTCCACAAACCGAAAATCAAGTTCATACCACCCTGCGCGTATCTTATCTATATTCTCGCGCCAGAACGGTCTGCCGTTTTTCTCTATAAACGGATGTATTACGTCGCGTACAAAAAGCGTATCGGTCAAAATATGAACGTAATAACCTATATAGAACGACCTTTTGAAGACATCCGATTCGTTTTCGCCGTATTTTTTATAAAACTCGGCATTATCCAAAAAACGCTGTTCGTACGAAACCTTTTCGCGTTTCCAATGCGAAACGTCTTTCGGCGGCATATATGTGAACGCGTCTACCATTCTTCCGCTATCGGGAGCGAGTGAGCCCACATAGTACGCCGTTTCGTCTATGTTGTTAAGCGTTTGGAGCACCTTTTCCGCCACGCGTAGGTGGACTATCCATGTTGCCATTAGTAATTGCCCTTCCCTGCGCGTTCGATATCGCGTTTGGCGGACTTTTCTGCCTCTACCGCACGTTTATCGTACAACTTTTTACCCTTGCAAAGTCCTATTTCGATCTTCACCCAACGTCCCTTAAAATAAAGCGAAAGCGGTATGATCGAATAGCCTTTTTGTCCCACCGCGCCGAAAAGACGGTCTATCTCACGACGGTGCATAAGCAGTTTTCGCGGACGGTAGGGGTCGCGGTTGAAAATATTCCCTTTTTCATAGGGACTAATATGAATACCGTAGGCAACAAGTTCGCCGTCGTCGATTCGGCAAAACGAATCCTTTAGATTAACTCTGCCGCAACGAAGCGATTTCACCTCGGTACCGAAAAGTTCGATGCCGGCTTCGAATTTATCTTCAACAAAATATTCATGATATGCAGCGCGGTTATTTGTTATGCCTCTTATCATATCCGACATACAAACTCTCCTTTCATCTCTTAATGTTCCGACCTATTATATACCAACTGTTATTAAAAATCAACCGGATATTTTACCCAAAGCACATTTCGCCTCGAAACACGGCTTTTCGCCTGTCGCATTATAGGCAGAAACGACGTATTCACCATCTTTTTCTGCAGAAGAAAGATTCAAAACGTCGCCAATCTTTGCTTCTTGACGGAAGATGATAAACATCTCTTTTACGTAATCTTCCTTACGGTCATACGGAAGAATATCAAGTGTAATATCCGAATAAACGCAATTATTAAGATGGTCGTTTTCGTCAAGGTCGGAAAGACGGACAATGCGTTCTCCGACGGGGGCAATATCGCTTGTATCAAATGAGCGAGGTATCTCTATCGTATTACACTCGGCTTCGAGCGACACTATTCCGCCCGGAAAATCACGCGGACGTACTATTTGGCGTGTATCGTACTTGACAACTACCCATTGAGTTGTCGCGTGGATTATCTCCTCGCCGTCGCGGTAAAACTCAAATTCACGTTCCCAGGTTATGCCGGAAACACGGTTTTGGTAGGTCTTTACCGTCAATTCGTCATACGCAAAAACCGGCTTATTTACCTTTATGCCGAGTTTTGTCATAACAAAAACCATATTAACTTCGCGCATCATCTTATATGTGAATCCCATTGCATCGCAATCCTCACGCGCAAGTTGTTGCATATAGTGCTGAAGCGCCGAGGGTTTCATCGTGCTGTTGGGATAAACGTCAAAACTTGCTACACTAAACGTTCTCTCTATCATTGTTATCTAATTTTCGCAAGCGGATTCATTTCCGCCGCTTCCTCCAATTTTTTATTGCTCAAATGCGTATATATCTGTGTTGTTGTCAGTTGCTCATGACCGAGGATATCCTTTAAGGTAAGCACATCTACCTCACCCTCGTTATACATAAGTGTCGCGGCAGTATGACGCAATTTATGTACCGAAAGACCACGTCCGTCAAGTCCTGCTAATTTAAGATACTTATAAACCAACGTTTGTACCATTTGGTTGGAAATACGGGTTCGGCGCGAACTCAAAAACAGCGCTTGTTTGTCCACTATCGGCTGACCGTGTTCGGTCGCTTTACTCTGGCGAACCTTTAAATAATCCAGCAGTGCCTTTCTACAGGCAGAATTGAGGTAAACCATGCGCATCTTACTTCCCTTGCCCGTAACGACAAGTTTGGACAAATCCTCATCAATATCGGCAAGATTTATACCCACAAGTTCGGACAAACGCATGCCGCAATTCAAAAACAGAGTAAGTATGCAATAATCTCGCTCGTACGTCGGGCAGTCGCGCGGTACGCTCTCCAATAATTTTATACTCTCGTCAAGCGACATATATTTAGGCAAAGCAGGTTTGACCGTCGGGCTGTCGATATCTTTTGCAGGGTTTTCGTCAAGTCTGCGCGATTTTGCCGTATGATATTTATAAAACGCCTTTAGCGCAGATAGCCGTCTTGCGCGGATCCGAACGCCGTTTCCACGCGCGGACGAAAGATACAGCATATACGAATATATCTCATCGGTGCGAACCGAACCTGCAAGCGCGTAGTCCAGCGGCGCGATTGAAACCTCAGACATTTCTGTCTTTTCGGGTTTATCCCCTCTGCGCGTTACGATGATGTAGCGAAAGAACAATATGATATCGTTAACATATTCGCGCACCGTAAGAGGTGAACAGTTTTGTATCGACTCTTTGTAACCTGCAAAGGTAACTATCGGTTCGGGCAGATTTCCGTTTATCATATTGCACCTCCGTTCGTACTTTTTACATTATACGGCAAAACCGTTGCAAAATCAATGCATATTCGTTAAAATTTTATACAATCAACGCAAAAATTATCGCGCCGATAAAAACCGGCGCGACAACTGTTAATAACGTAAATTATTTAATTTTGGGAAGCGATGCAGCCGCAACAGACTGACCTACGCGACGTGCCTTTTCGTCGGGAATGTGGAGTTGGATCTTAGAAGCGAGTTCAGGGAATTCTTTATCGAGAACTTCCTGAGCGCGTTCAAGAAGGATAACGCCGCCGTCGCCCGAGGTAACACGACCCATGATAAGAACGTGCTTAATATCATAGAATTCAGCGTAGAATGCGATAGCGTAGCCGAAGTATGCACCGATGGTGTCATAGATAGCAGCAGCGCGTTCGTCGCCTTCTTTCATGAGGCCTTGAACCACTTTAAGTTTTTCTGCGGGAGAGAGGCTTTCTTCAAGTTCGATACCTGCGAAAGGAGCGAGTTTGATAACGCCGTCCTGCGAGAAGTACTTAACGCCGCAACCGTAGTCGCCCGACCATTCGTCAACCATTGCATTCTTGCAGAAGTCAACGGGTGCGAATGCGAGTTCGTTGAGCCAGCCGGTAATGTTGCCCTGAGGGTCAACGTAACCTGCCGCTTCGGAAGTACCCATTGCGATACCGAGAACCGAATCGTCTTCCAAACTCATTGCACCTGCAAGAGCGGTAACGTCACCGTCGTTTGCAACTTCGATCGGAATGTTTTCGCCGATTTCCTTTGCAACGTCGATATACATATTCTTAACTTTTTTGTCAAAGTCCTCATCGTTTACTTTAAGGAATAGCGATGCAACCATGATACGGTTGTCTATATAAACACCCGCAGAGGAAACGCCGATAGCGTCAACGCGAGGCATCTTGGAAGCCGCGGTCTTCATAGCATCGAGAATTCCCTGATAGTGATAATCAGGATCGGAGTTGATCTTGGGGAACCAAACAACTTCTTCGGAGTAAACGGTTTCGCCGTCAACAACAGCAGAAACTTTTCTGTCAGATCCGCCTGCATCGAAACCGATACGGCAACCGTCAAGGTGTCTGCCAACAGGTGCCGCAGAACCACAGTCAACGGGAGCGTTTTCGATAGAACGTACTTCTACTTCGAAAGGTCTTTCATATACGCGTTCCATAAAGTGAACGTCGAAATCACGCAAACCGCCGTCGGTGTACGCTTCTTTGATCTTATTACCGATAACTTCGCTACCTGCGATAATTATTTTGAAACCACCTGCAACCCAAAGAAGAGCCTTTGCCATTCTTTCGATAAAATCAAAGTTTTCTTCGTCATGGCCGGTGCCGTCCTTGAAAACGCGAGTCTTGTAAACGGTGGTGCAACCCTTGGTTCTTTCAACGCCGATTACAAGATCCTGTCCGTCTTCCTTGGTTGCTTCGCGCATTTCGCGACATACAACAGAAAGCGGCGCAAACTGGGGATCGAGTTTAGCCTTAACCTTAAGATTCATATTTAATGTTTCCTCCGATGATAGTTTTTTCTATGTTAAATTCATTGTCTGTGATGATGATATCGGCATCTTTGCCCACTTCGATAGAACCTTTTTGTTTGTCAATACCGAGCGTTGTCGCAGGGTTAAGAGATGCGCCGTTTACACATTCCCACAAAGGAATAGTAGAGTTGGTGTATACGTTCCAAACACCCTTGTTAAGGTGAAGAACGCTACCTGCAACCGTACCGTCTTCAAGACGGCAAACGATACCGCGATAGATTATCTTTGCGCCGCCGAGGGTGTATTCGCCTTCGGGGAGACCACCTGCAGGAAGACAGTCGGTAATAAAGCAAAGTTTTCTGCCCTTGATCTTCCAGATCATGTCATAGAAAGCAGGGTTTACGTGGAAAGTGTCAACGATGAGTTCGCAACTTACATCAGCATTAAACGCCGCGGTAACAACACCGGGTGCACGATGTGCAAGCGGAGTCATAGCGTTGAAAAGGTGGGTCACATGACGCATGCCGTTTTCAACCGACTTCATTGCAGTGTCGTAATCCGCACTTGTGTGACCGATAGACATGATAACGTCGGTGTCACGACGGATTTCCTTAATCGCATCGAAGTTCTCGGTGTCGGTTTCGGGTGCGAGAGTGATGATACGGATAATATCCGCATATTCCTTAACGAACTTCGCATCGGGTGCAAGTATGTATTTTGCGTCCTGAGCGCCTTTTTTAGATTCGCTGATAAACGGACCTTCTGCATGGCAGCCGAGGATCGCAGAACCGTCCCAAGACTTACTTTCTTCCTTAAGACTGCGGCAAACCTCAAGTGCCTTTTTGATAACTTTCATGTCAACCGTCATGGTTGTGGGAAGATATCCTGTAACGCCGTTTGCAAGTAAGCCTTTAGAGATAGTACGGATACTTTCTTCTTCGCCGTCGCAAACGTCCTTTCCGAGATATCCGTGAATATGAAGGTCGATAAGACCGGGCGCAACATAACCGCCCTTTGCATCAATGACCTCAACACCGTCGGGAACCTTGTCCGCAGGGACGATCCCTTCAATCACATCGGAGTAAAACAGCGCGCTGTTTTCAACGTTGCGGTCTTTCAAAATGATTTTGCCGTTAATAATAGCCTTCATTTTAATACTCCTGCATTTAATAACTGTACTTTATGAATCCTACACAGATTCGCATTTTCATTCAAATACGATTATAACAAATATATCCAAAAATTGCAATACTTTTTTAGCAACGCATCGGTAAAAATATATAAAAACGCTCCCGCATCAAGCGAGAGCGTTTTTTGTTATTTTGCTTTATTCGTAAGAGCCGGTCGTAGGCATTTCATCTTGTTCGTTAGTATAATAGATATTGTCAACGACACCATTATAACTACGTGCGAAGATTTGGCTATAATATGTGTCACTTCCGTTAGCCTCATAGTAATCTATATAGCCGCAGAATTGGAAGTCATACGTCTTTGCACTATCAGGGAAGCCTTTATAAGTTACGTAGAATACGAAACTTTCGTAATCCGCCATATTCGTATCAGGCACCCAATTAATGATATCACGCGCAGAAGTTCTTATCACACCGATAGCCTCATTTTCAAGTGTAAGTTCCGCATTATTATTTTCAAGGAATACAGTAGGTGCGAATATTATACCTGCATCGGCAACATCCCAGTAATCGGTCACTTCGGTATCGGTAACTTTCTGTTTGCGAATGAAGTTTTCGGTAAATCTTGCACCGAAACGAATAGCATTTTGACCGCTGCCGTTATAGTCATCGGTGACTCTTGCGCCGAGCGAGGTCATAGGAGCGTACTCGTTACGCAACCAAAGTTTACCGCCGTTGATTACGTCTTCAGCGCTTACCTTGAATGCGAATTCTGACCATGTAGGTTGACCGTCGGTAATAAATCCTGTTGTTTCATTGTAAAGTTGAGGATAGAAACTCGAGTTTTCGCCGTCTTTAACCTGAATGACATATTCAAATCCGTTCAATCCGTTGAATTCGGAAAGTGCGATCTTGAATTCAACAGTACGCTGTTCGGTCGTTCCGGGCTTAAGGTCATACGCAGATGCACTCTGTTGAACATTTCCATTAAGGTCATATCTAACAAATGCGTCTGCAGATCCGATACGAGCAGATTCAACACCAAAACGGAATCCCTTGGTTTCGGAAATTGCTGTCCAAGCAGTACCAATACCATTTCTGCGATTTTCCATAAGTTCCTTGGTGTATCCGTAGAATGTGCTGTCTTCGTATGCCAAGGTCGTCCAACCGTTATCCCATTGCATTGCTTTAAGGGAGTTCTGATATGTCAACTGGGTGCCAGATATCGTTGCGCCTGCGGCTGCTTCGTTCTCGTATACGTCTACTGCTTGGTTTGCCGTGAATTTGGGTGTTTCAACATCAAGCGTTGTTGTCGAGCCGTTAGCAATTTCGTAATAATTGATCTTGCCGTCGGTGGATTTGATCCAAAGACCAAAAGTAGGATTAGTACTGTCAATAACCGATGCTACGTAGAGATATTCACCGTCAGAACGCATCTGATATATATAACCCGGTCCTTTTCCGGTGCCGTTGATAGCGCCGTCAACTTCGGTCCAACCATATTGATTCCAACCGGAGTCGCCGAGTTTATCGTCAATGGCTATAACGTCAGGTGCGATATGTGCAGCAGCGATTACATCTTTGGTAACGTCATACATCCAAGCCTTGGTTTCGCCGTATTTGTCGAAAGCGGGCATATGACGGTTTCTCCACCAGTAGAAACAAGAGGTATTTTGGTCGTCTCCGGTATTATTCGTCAAAGAGTTTTCTTTGTAGATACGGGTGACTGTATAAGGGCTGTAGTAAGCGTTTGCACGGTTACTGATAGCCTTTACATTGGAAGTGGTCGAAACATTCGGAAAAGCAGAACTGCTCACAGCCCCGGTCTTTTGAGTGGGTACGATATCGGTGGCATATTCCCAGTTTTGTCCGTCCAAAGAAACATAAACCGTAACTTTTTCGGGACAGGAAATACCACTATTTGTAGTCTGGTTCGATGTGGTCCAAATGCCAAATCCCGTAATATTTTCATAAACCTCAGGGAACTCAAATATTATCGATGGCTTTGTTCCATTAGTCACATAGTTCTTGTTAAATCCAACATATCTGGGATCGGAATAACTCGTGGTTTCGGTAGATTTAACACCTTCGCCATCATTAAGTTTGTTTTTTTGGTTATTGTCCGGATATTCGTTTACACCAGGGTCCTTGGGGTTTGAAACACCATCAGTCGTATACTCTGCCTGGTCTTGTATATATTGCACATTTCCATCGGTACCGGGGCAATATATGTTAACTTGCGATACAAATGTCCAGTCTGAATCATTCTGAATCTCGAACTTAACATATTTTGCGCTTTTGTTTGGCGAGATTTCCTGCGTGGGAGTATGATGGGTCGTAGTCATGCCTATATTGGTGACTACAATATCATCGGTTGCGTTTGCATCCAATCTGCCGTGGTAAGTGATTGTTTTGTGTGAGGCGTTAATTTCGGTTCTATAATTAAAGTTCAACCCCAATACATCGCCAACGTTCCATTTGGCAAAGTTTTGTTGAGCAAGGTACGCCTTATTATTAGTTGTATCAACAGGATTCTCAGGTGAAGTGACCACGTTCAAATGGGTACCCGACTTGTAATAAGTACCTGTACCGAAACAGTACCAAATACAGTTACCAGGGTTTTCAAGTTTACCACCAGCACCCACCTCGGCCTCATCACCGGCGTATTTGATTTTTTTAATTGTGTACGCGTTCGTAGTATCGGGAACTTTTTGAAGCAAAACTTCGTTCCACCAACTACCGAGGTAATTCATTGTGTTTTGATATGTTTGATAGTTATCAAATATGATACCAACACTATCTCTTACGTAGGCTCCATCAGGTCCGTATTTTAGAGAAGCATCGTTATAGTTGAGATTATAATGCGTTACCCACATATTAGAGGTTTCGGCGTAGGTTCCACTATTGTCAATTAACAACTTCGGATAATAGAGTTTAAGGTTGTTACGTGTGCCTGCATTCGTGTGTTGCATGTGACGTGTCGATACGAAAATTTCGATATCGTTTACATCGCAGTGAACAGACTTTAGGTCGATCCAGAATTCAAGATAGGTTTTGCCGTCGATGACTTTATATGCGTAGTTATACGCACCGTCTTCGCCAAACGTCTTTTCGTTACGAACCCATGTATTGTTGTCTTTTGTTACATAGTAGTCGGGTGCTGCTTCGGGGTTTACGTCGTAATATAATTCACGATCGCCGCGTTCGTTATTATATGTTCCGTCTTTATACAACTGGAATGTATATTGATGGTTGATATAATACGTCAATTCAGTAGTATAGTAGGAATCTTTTTCTATAACGTTTCCGTCTTTATCTGTCTTTTTGTGGAACAATTTATAAAATTCGTATTCCATGGAAGCAACGTCGCTATCATTGTTAACATTTTCATCATCGATATCGACGCCATTTATTTCCATGTTCGCGCGGTTATCTTTACCTTTAAACCAAATTTCGAATTGAGTACCAAGGTCGGTTTCTTCTTTGTCATTTTCTATCTTAGCATCAAGGTCTTTTCCAGCTTCTGCATCAATGATTACAGCACCGTAAAGTTTTTGGCTATCGGCTATAACATTAAAGGAGTAACTCAAGGTGTTACCGTCGAAAGGTCTTTCTATATAAGTACCTGTTGCACTGTTAACCTCATACATTTGATCTTTCCACTGTGCCTCATCAAGATTGCCGTCAATACTGATCAAATTGGCCAAGTCGATTTTGCCCTTATTGACCAACAAACTGGTTCTTTGTGCCAATGTGGGATTCGCATACCTTTCGGGCCAGTTTTCGGCAGTAGGAACCATCGCAGCAGAAACACCTTGCGCCCAAATGGGATGGAAAAGTTTGTCGTGTGTACTTCCGACATCGTTTTTGTTATCGGCATCTACATGAGGAAGGTTCATGGAAACATAATAAGAAATGTTGTTTCCGCCATTCGATCCTTTATTTGCATATGCACCGTAAACGGTGTAATCTTTATCAACCGTCGAGTCCAAATCGTTACGGAATTCAATAGTAACAACGCGGTTTTGGACGTTTGCTTTTAACAGACTATCCTTTAATTGGGTTCTTTTATTAGCGTACGCAGCGGTCTTTTCATCGGCACCCTGTTCAGCTCTTACTTTGACTTTCTCTTCATCGGCCGCATTCAAGTCGATTGTAAACGTGAAACCTGAGGAAGCGCCACGGTTAGGGTCGTTGCCGGAACCGGTATAGTTAAGGTGTCTACGTTCGCTCAAATAAACAGAAAATTCACCCTTGGTAACGTCTTCAGGCATAGTGATTACGGCAGCAACATAGAAGTATTTGCTGTCGTAATGCAACTGATATTTGTATGATACGTCCCTATTCTTTTGCAAAGGGTTTTCAGTATCCCAGATACCGGTAGAAGAATCTACATCATTCCATTCTTCAACCGCCCAACCTGCATCGTCAAACTTACCGTCTACGATAACAGTTTCGGGTATATACTGGGTTTGAGCCAAATCCAAAGATTGGTTTTCAGTTTCGTTCTTTGCGACACCTTCGCCGTGTGCAAACGCAGTGATAAACGCTGCAGGTATCATGCACAACACCAATATCGCAGAAAGAACTCTTGATAAAATTTTGTTCATTATGTGTACTCCTTTCGGGAATATGTGTATTAACCCATTTTGAAACACCATTATATACCCTCAAAAAGGTTTTAGCACTACACTCACACGATAGTTTTTTACTTTTTTATTAATTTTTTTGAAAATGCAAAAGGGCCGCCGCTCATAAAAGCGACAGCCCTTTGTTATAATTCGATATAATTTGAGATTATACTTTATAAGTACCTAAAACGATACGTTTAACAAGAACATAGTCTGTTGCGTCTACGTCGCCGTCAGCGTCGATATCTGCAATAGCAGATTGTTTGTCGGTCAACGTGTAGTTCTTCAAAACTGCACGTTTAACGAGGATATAGTCTGTTGCATCTACGTCGCCGTCTTCATCTACGTCGCCGAGGCCATCAACGGTGCTGCCGCCGCCTATATCGTTAACGTCAGCGATTACTTCGATCTCGTTAAGGAACGTCCAAGTGGTTTTGGTTTCAATAACGAATTTTACGTAACGCGCAGATTCGCCGTCAACAGTCGCGGTCGCCCAAGCGGGGTCGTCGCCTGCAGGGATAGAAAGCGATACGCCGTCGCCGTAAGTTTCGCCGTCTTCAGAGAAGTAGGCGGTAATGCTCTTGGCGGATTCAATACCGGATTTGTTATGGTTCCAAACGTGAACTTTTACATCGGTAATGTTGTTATAAACTTCTTCGAGGTCGACGATTATCGTGCCGACACCGTCGGGAGCGTTGATCTTATCAGTAGTAGCGCCTTTATTGTAGTACAAGCCGAACCAGTTGTTATCGTATGCGATAGCACTACTCTTTTGACCGTCGGTAAGGTTAGCAGAGTAGGAACCTGCAGAAGAAACCTCGCCGCCGGTGTAGTCTTTGCTAAGTGCAACATTTTGGAAGTCGGGGTCTGCGGGAGGAGTTATGCTCTGGGTTTTATAATTGAATATTTCAACTTCATCAAGCCAGATATGTGATTCTCTGTCCGCAACCGCTCTATGGCTAAACACAAGTTTTACGTAACGTGCGGTAACCGCGCCGTCTGCCTCTGCAGTTATCGTATACGTACTCCAAGTATTGTCATATTTGCCTGTACCGGAAACGAGTTTAGCACTTCCGACGGGTGCAGATGCAACGAGTTTAAAATCGCTGTCGCGTTTATCGGAAACGTAAACGCTCATGGAAATCGAGTCTTTGGGAAGCGCAACACCCCAGTTACCGCCTGCGAGATAGGCTTTGTAGGTATCGTTCTTCTTTGCAGAACCAAGGTCAAACAAGAGTTCAGTCGAAAATTCTTTTGTTCCTGTGGGCGCTTTCCACGCGGAATACAAACCGGATTCACCAACATTGGTCTGACCTTTTGCTCCGTTGGTTAATCTTTTTCCGTCATCGTCCCAAACGTCGCCTCTGTTGGGTGTGGTGAGAGAAGTATATTGTTTGCCGTATACAAGGCTATCGTTCTGCACGGGAGGTTCGGGTTCAAGACCCTTTATGCTGGATTTCTTAACAATAAGGATAGTGTCGGCAACTGCACGTTGAGGAGTCTGGGTGTATCCTGCAGAACCGGTGCCTGCTTTATTTTTAACGTACATACCGCTCGAGCCGCCGCCGTCCATACGGATAACGTTTGTACAGCCTTGAGAAATAAAGTAGTCTGCAGCGTCGCGAAGGGTCAAAGAACCTTCCAAACCGGTTGCATTACCTTCGGTAGTGAGGAAGATGTAAGTGCCGTCAGGCTTCTGTCCGAATACGGTTTGACGGTGCTGCATAGTTACGCCGTGGCTACCGATTTCGGATTGGATACGGGTTTGGTCAACGCCGTTCTTGACAAGCCAACCTACGTTGGTGATTGTACTAAGAGCGTTTTCCATAGTCGATTTTGCAGCAGCGTTGGTTTCATTTACCTGAATGGAAATGTCATCGCCTGCTTTAAGGTTTTTAAGAGTATTAGCAAAATTAGAAGTGGATTTTACGTAAAGAACGAATTTATCGGATTGGACATTTTCGTTGGTTTCAAATTTAGTTCCGCAAGCATTAGCCTTAACTTCAAGAACCTTACCTGCAAGAGGCTTACCAACACGGAGGTCGGTATTGTTAACCTTTTGGCAAACGATTTCATAACCGGGTTCTTCGGTGTCGGTATAAGTACCGCAGGAAGTATCGTAGTAGTAAACCGCGTTGGGTGCTACGTCTTTGTAATCGTCATACCATTTGTTGATGGCATAGATGGCATTGGGGAGTTCTACTCCTTTAGCAAACAACTTAAATTCAAGTTTACTCCAAACAGACTTCATGTTACCGTCTTTGTCGAACGCAACAACTTCTCTGTTGTATTGGTCAACGTGAGCACAGGTAACTTTGCCGTTGGAAATGTTAGCATAGTCAAGTCCGCCCTTGCTGAGGGTGAAGTACGAACCGTTTACAGCGCCTACAACATCGTAGCCGTATTTGGGGCCGGTTGCAATGTTGTACTGAGTGCTCAACTGACTGCGGTTGCCGGCATAACCCATAAACGTCAAAGGAATATAACCGTCTTTGGGATTAAATTCCATAGCAACGCCGGAAACGGTAGCGTGATTGTTCTGACCGCTCGTCATGGTGAGGTTGGTATAGGTAACGCCCGATGCGATGGTGTAGGTACTGCCCTTGGTGTAGGACAACTTACCGTCAGCACTTGCGAACAGGCAAGTAAAAGAAGAAAGCATTACAACAACTACCAAGAAAGCGGCTAGTCTTTTTGCAAATTTCATGATTTTTATCTCCTTTAATTATTTCGTTTAATTATTATACAAAAATTCTTGCTTGATGTCAATAACTTTGTTGTTTTTTACTAAACAACTTTTGCCAGTCGGGCAATATCCCGAAATCGCTTAAAACAGGGTAAATTTCAGCTATCGGAAGTCCGATTATGTTAAAATAATCTCCCGTAAACGATTCTGCAAACAGACACGCGCGTTCTTGGATCCCGTATGCACCTGCTTTGTCCATGGGTTCATTAGTTTCTATATATGCGTTGATTTCTTCATCGGAAAGTGTACGGAACTTGACTTCCGTAGAGCACACACCGCTTTTTTCACCCAATCCGCCGACAACGGCATAACCTGTTAAAACGCGGTGCGAACTGTTTGACAGCGATTTCAACATATCAAACGCCTGTTGTTTGCTGTTCGGTTTGCCCAAAACGGTTTCGCCGAGGACTACCACCGTATCCGCGCCGATAACAACCGATTCAGTCTCCGAACGCGAGTAGACTTCCCTTGCCTTGTTAAGCGCATTTTGCCGTACAAGTTCTTCGGGTGCAACGCCGCCTTTTAATTCATCCGCGACAGAGGGAATTGTTTCGTAACTGTACCCTGCCGTATCCAATATCTCTTTTCGACGCGGGGACGCAGAGGCGAGAATCAACTTCTTTGCCATTTCTTTTGTATCCTCTCAAAAAATAACTTGATATTTCGGTTACATTATATTATAATACAAAATTAATAAATGTAAAGGCTTATTTAGGTGCTCAAAAATGAAGATTTCAACCGAGAATGTCAAACGAATCGTTGTAAAGGTCGGCACTTCGACACTTACACACGCATCGGGTTATATGAATATACGAAAGGTATCAAGACTTGTTACCTGTCTTGCCGATTTGCATAACAGCGGACTCGAAATAATTCTCGTTTCGTCGGGCGCGGTAAGTTGCGGTCTTGCAAAAACCGATTTCGACCGTAAAACACTAACGACCGAGCAAAAACAGGCTGCCGCCGCGATAGGACAATGTCAACTTATAGATATGTATGCGCGTAATTTTTCGGACCACGGCGTTAATATCGCCCAACTTCTTCTTACCAGAAACGTCATTGACGAAAAAGAACTCCGTACCCACGCAAGTACAACGCTTGAACTGCTTTTGAAACAAGGCATTATTCCTATCGTAAACGAAAACGACACCATATCCAACGAACAGATTAAAATAGGAAGTAACGACACTCTCGCCGCAACGGTAGCAAGACTTTCGAGAGCCGACCTTTTGATAAATATGTCGGACATCGACGGTCTTTACGACTCCGACCCGAGAGCCAACAAGGACGCAAAGTTTATTGAATATGTCCCCGAGGTTACCGAGGAGATTTTCGCCATGGGTGCAGGCGCGGGCACGGCTCGCGGTACAGGCGGAATGGCAACCAAACTCGAAAGCGCAAAATACGTAACCGAGCGCGGAATATCCATGATAATACTCAACGGCGCCGACCCCGAGATTCTTTACAACGTATTTGACGGCGAGTTCGTCGGCACATATTTTGCCGCCAAACCCCAATAAACGCAAAAGAGGACAAAACCATGCTTGAAATAATGTGCGCAAACGCCAAAAAGGCTTCTGCTGTACTTGGTTCGACCGATACAGAAAAGCGCAATTCGGCACTCAAAGCAATGGCAGACGCATTACGCACACGTTCTGCAGAAATTATAAAAGCCAACGATAGCGACATAAAGAACGCAAAGGATAACGGAATGAGCGCTTCCATGCTCGACCGTCTTACCCTTACCGACGCGCGTATAGACTCTATCGCTTCGGCTGTTGAAAAAGTCATAGCACTCCCCGACCCGCTTGACAAAGACGAAAAGCAGATTCGTCCCAATGGGCTCATCATAACCAAAAAGCGCGTCCCTTTCGGTGTTATCGCAATTATTTACGAGGCACGTCCGAACGTTACTGCCGACGCGGCGGCGCTTTGTGTGAAATCGGGCAACGCGGTTATTCTTCGCGGCGGCAAGGAGGCTATTAACTCCAATGTTGCTATCTCCGAAGTTCTTTCCGACGCGGTTGCATCGCTCGGTCTGCCGAAAGAATGTATACAAGTAGTGCGCGATACTTCGCGCGAGACTGCAAACAAACTTATGAAAATGAAAGGCGGAATCGACCTGCTCATTCCGCGCGGCGGAAAATCGCTTATCCGTTCGGTTGTCGAAAATGCAACCGTTCCGGTTATCGAAACCGGCGCAGGTAACTGCCACGTTTATTTTGACGAAAGCGCAGATATCGAAACCGCACTTAATATCATCGACAACGCCAAAAGACAGCGTCCCTCGGTTTGCATCGCGGCGGAAACACTTTTGGTGCATGAAAACATCACTATAGAAATTCTCCCCTTGGTGCAAACACGCCTTGATAACGTGGAACTTCGCGGTTGTAACCGCACACTCGAGATAATCAACGTTATAGAAGCGACAGAAGAAGACTTTTTCACCGAGTATAACGATTATATTCTCGCGGTCAAGATAGTAAACAATGTCGAAGAAGCGGTTTCGCATATTAATACCCACGGCACAGGACACAGCGAGGCGATTATCACAAACAACCAAGAAAACGCAACGTATTTCTGCAACAACATCGACGCTGCGGCGGTATACGTAAACGCCTCGACAAGATTCACCGACGGCGAAGAATTCGGCTTCGGTGCAGAAATAGGCATTTCCACCCAAAAGATGCACGCGCGCGGCCCTATGGGATTGCCCGAAATGACAACCTACAAATACGTCATCAACGGCAACGGACAGATCAGATAACAAAACAAAAAGAGTTTTCGTGTAATATCGAAAACTCTTTTTTCATTTTTAATTATTTTCTTTCATTTTATTCGCAACCGAACTCAACCGCATGCGCTGTTCGACAAAACGGTCAAACACCAATAGCCTTGCCGCCACAGACGCAAGTGTGCGAAGCATTGCAACCTTGCGTGAGGGCGAATCGGATATCGAACGGGTGGGATATTCTTCGGGCAACGCGAGATTCTTAACCTCGTACTCTACCTCGTCGCAGAGCGTGTTATATCCCTCTCCTATTTCGAACATTCGCGACACAACCGTTATTGATTCCGAAATATAAGATAAAGGAAGCATACGTTTACAAATGCAAATAACAACAAGTTTCGCAAGGTGTTCTCTGTCGTACTTTTTCTTTTTCGGTGGGTGAAGCACACCGTTTTTTACATAATTGTTTATCATCGCAGGGGTTATAAGCGGTTCTTCCGAATTATGGCTGAATACAGCAAGTTTTTCGCAAATAAACGCTATAACTTGGTCTATATAAAGTTCAAAAACGGGAAACTCTTCCCAACGGGGAATGTGTATGTTTTTTATATCTTCGGCTCTTACGTTCATGGCATACTCCAAACTTTTATGGTAAAATCATACCACCAAACAACAAGATTGTCAATAAAACCACCAAAACTTTGAAAATTATATTTGTAAAAATTTGATAAATTTGTTGACATGGTTCGATAAACCATGTATAATAGTCCGCAGAACTAAATTTGTTTTTTATAAGGAGAAATGTTTATGGCAAAGAATGTTCTTGCACAACGTACACCCGAACTCACAAAACCTACAAGCATAAAGCATTTGTTACAAATTGCAGTAGATGAAGCCGGCGACAACATCGCTTACAAATACCGCACAAGCGAAGGTATCCGCGAAGTAACCTTTAAACGTTTCCAGGAAGAAACTTTCTGGTTGGGCACTGCACTCGACTCGTTAGGTATGGCAAAAGGTCATATCGGCTGTGCGGCAGAAAACAGTTATAACTGGATTCTCGTTTACCTTACCGCTTTGCAAAGCGAAGGCGTATTCTGCCCCATTGATAAAGAACTTCCCGATACCGACCTTATCAACGTCGTTCACGGCGGCGATGACGAAATAGTTTTCTGCGATAAAAAGCGCGAGGAAAACTTCAAACGTATCCGCGACCAACTCCCCAACGTTAAATATTTTGTTTGCTTTGACAGAGAAGAAGACGAAGGCGAGTTCCTTTCCTTCAACAAACTTTTCGAAAAGGGCAAAGAACTTTACGAAAACGGCGACAGAACATACTGCAATATGCAAACCGCCGATATGCATGCGCTTAAAATGCTCATCTACACCTCGGGCACAACAGGACTTGCAAAAGGCGTTATGCTTTGCGAGCACAACCTCATTTCGCTCGTTTATTACGGACTCAAAATCGCAAGTATCCGTGAAGTAGGTCTTTCGGTACTTCCCTACCACCATTCCTACGAAGCGGTTGCAGGTATCCTCGTTGCAATGCACCGTCATTCCACTCTTTGCATTAACGACAGTTTGAAGCGCGTCGTTAAAAACCTTGCCCTTTACAAACCGGGTTATATGTACGTCGTTCCTGCGCTTATGGAAGTTCTCTACCGCAGAATGAACGCAAGTATCGAAGAAAAAGGTAAAACCAAAACCATCAAGATTGCTATTAAACTTTCGCGTTTCCTCCGCTCAATCGGTATAGACGTTCGCCGCAAACTTTTTGCCGAACTTCATAACGCACTCGGCGGCAATCTTGTAAAAATCGTATGCGGTGGTGCGCCCTTACGTGCCGAAATTGCAGATTTCTTTGACGACATCGGTATTATCGTTACAAACGGCTACGGCATAACCGAATGTTCGCCTCTCGTTTCTGTAAACACCGACTTTGAAAACGACCCCAGAACCATCGGATTCCCCATGGAATGTATTAACGTACGCATCGACGACCCCAACGAAGACGGCGAAGGCGAAATCTGCGTTAAGGGCGACATCGTAATGCTCGGTTACTATAAAAACGAAGAAGCAACTGCAGAAGTATTCACCGAGGACGGCTACTTCCGTACCGGCGACTACGGCAAGATAAACAAAAAAGGTCAGATACTCATCACAGGTAGAAAAAAGAACATTATCATTCTCGGCAACGGCAAAAACATCTACCCCGAAGAACTCGAAGATTATATCGGCGGTATTCCTTACGTGCTTGAAAACATCGTTTATGCGTCCCGCGACGAAGTAGGCACAGAGGCATCTCTTGCGGTTCAATGTGTGCTCGCTCCCGAGGTTTTGGAAGGCGCAAATATGGAAGAACTCCAAGCAAAACTCAAGCATGACGTTTTCCAAGCCCTTGCCGCACTTCCCACGTATAAGCAGATTACGAACGTAATCATTCGCGAAACACCGTTTGTAAAGACCACCACAAACAAAATCCGCCGTGCAAAAGACGGCAGTCCTATGTAATCAAATACATACATAAAAACGAGAGGAAAACTTTTAAAAAGTTTTCCTCTCGCGCTCTTTTTTTAAAATTTTTCATGATGTATATCAATATTAAAAGTTTTTGAACCACCAAATATCAAATTGGTATTTTTGCGAAATAATTAGTTCGGGCAAAAAAGGAATTGACTTTATTTCTCAATACTGTTATACTAATACTTAATAATTGTCATATTTATACGAAACAGTATGTAACAGAGGTTAATTTGTTATGAAAAAATACACGCGCAACCTTCTCTGTTGGTTTACGTCGACCGCAGTACTATTAGGGATTGTGTTATGCTGTTTTTTATATGCAGAGAATTTCTCTCTTGCGTTTTATATCTCCGCAGGAAACGTATCTGTTAAAATAGACGCATATGAAACAGAGAATGGAATATACTACGTTTTTTTGCCGTCACATGCTTCATTATCGGACACCAAAATTTCGTTACCCAAAAATCGAACAATATCCATAGACAACATAACCTTAAATGACGGCTCATCTTGTGAAAAATTCGAATTGAATACCAGTTACGTGATAAATTTTAAAGGCAAAGAGTCTTCTATACAGTTTTTGCAGTCGGATAATGTCCCTGCTTTATACATTAATACCGCAACCGGAACAATGGAAAGGATACACGAGGACAGAACTTATCGTGAAACGTCCGAACTGATTTTAATAACAGAAAACCAAAAAGTTGAATATCACGATAACAACTGTACTGTGAAAGGGAGAGGCAATTCCACTTGGAGATATGAAAAAAAGCCGTATAACTTGACCCTTTCATCAGAAAAAGATTTGCTCGGAATGAAAAATTCGACTAATTGGTGTCTTTTAGCCAACGCTCTTGATTATTCCAATCTTAATAATAAATTAGCATTAGATGTTGCAAATAAAGTTAATTTCTATTGGGCACCGCAATGTGCTTACGTGGACGTTTATTTGAACGGTTATTATAATGGACTGTATTTACTTGTGGAGGAGATAGAAATCAGCGAGGAAAAATTGGATATTGATGTTCCAAACGGAGACTTTTTGTGTTCTGTGGATTTCCAAGAACGCTGGGATCGGCTCGATAATCCATTTATAACAAACAGCGGACGAATTGTTGATATCCGAGACATAGAGGACATAACTTCAGAACAATTCGAAACAATCAAGTCTCAAGTGAACGGTCTTGAGATGACAATCTTCTCTCAAAATAATCTTAATCTCGCATCGAATTTCGATATGGATTCTTGGGCGCGAAGATATTTGATCGATGAGATTTTTTGCAACATAGATTCTGATATCACAAGTAGTTTTTTCTATAGTAAAGACGGAATCATTTACGGAGGCCCCGTATGGGATTATGATATGAGCCTAGGGAACACGTGGGCTAATCGAAACCCCGAAGCACTATATGCCAAACTGTTAGTTAAACACTCTGGAAATATTTCTACATATTACAATGCTCTATATGCAAATCAATCTTTTTATAATCGCATGAGAGAAATCTATGTGGATGAATTCGTGCCAATATTAAACGAACTGACTGCTTTTGGAATAGAGGAATTATCGGCTTCTATCGAAAAAGCATCATATATGAACAACCTTCGTTGGGCGGGATTGTTTGAGTATTTGTCAAACGCCAAAAAAATCATCGACCCTTTAGAAAGAAGTGAACCATTATGTTATTTAAATGCAAGAGTCGAATTTTTAAATCGAATTTGGGTTGATAACGAGGAATTTTATTCCGTTCAAATTGACCCGACTAATTGGAACGGAAGTTATAATTATTCTGTAAAAAAAGGCGGTTCGCTGTCAGATATTCAAGTACTACAAACCGGAGAATGGATCATTGAGGATTCCGGAGAAATCTTTATCCCTAACGACTCCGTCGAACGAGATGTTATATTAATACCGCGAAAAATCGAGGTTGTTCCAACTGCACCATCATCGAGAGAGGTGCCAACCAATGTTATCGTGTGTATTCTAAGCGTACTCTTGGTCACATCGTTGTTAATTTGCTTTATTGTGATCGAAGTTCGCAGGTATTACAGAAGGTGATCAAAAATGAATGATTCTGATAAGAACTATCGCCATGAGTTGAAATATTTGATAAGTTATCCGCAATTAATAATCTTGAAAAATCGCATTTGCAGATTAGCCGAAATAGATCCGCATGCGAAACAGGATGGAATGTATAACATTAGAAGTTTATATTTTGATGATTGTTACAACACTTGTTTTTACGAAAACGAAAACGGGACAGACCCTAGAGAAAAGTTAAGAATAAGGATATATAATCATGCTTCGAATAACATTTCTTTAGAATGCAAAAGAAAGCAACGAGGGAAAACATTAAAAAGTTCTTGTTCGATTACAAAAGAACTAGCCGAACAACTTATTAACGGCACAGTCCCCGACACTTGTGCAAATCATGAAGTTTTACAAAAACTGATGCTATGGATGCGAACGAACCGTGCCCGTCCTGCGGTTATAGTTGAATATGATCGAATTCCTTATATATATAGGACAGGCAATGTTCGTGTGACTTTTGATACAAACATTAGTTCATCGTCTGCATTTGAAAATTTCTTTCACGAAACGATTCCCAAAAGACCCATAATGCCGTCAGGGTGTCATCTGTTAGAGGTAAAATTTGACGAATTTTTGCCGGACTTCATATATCATAGTTTGAATTTGAACCAATTACAACAAACAGCGTATTCAAAATTTTATTTATCAAGAAAGTTTTCATTCTAATTTAGGAGGCAGGTTATGTCATTTTCTGAAATTTTCAAGCGATCTTTTTTAGAGGGTTTTTCTGCCACGGATATAAACATTTACACATCTGCTGTCGCAATGCTTATTACTTGTTTTTTAGCTTTGTACATTTTTGTCATTTACAGAGTCCTGACAAGGAAAACATTTTATTCTAAAAGTTTCAACATTTCTTTAGCAGGTATTGCTCTTATCACCTCCGGAATAATCCTTACAATCCAATCAAGCATTGTTGTTTCCTTGGGCATGGTCGGTGCATTATCTATAGTACGATTTAGAACAGCAGTTAAAGATCCTTTGGATTTGATGTTCTTGTTTTGGGCGATTGGCATTGGAATCATTTGCGGTGTAGGACTTGCAGAGATCGCAATCGTACTTAGCATATTACTCACAGCCGGTCTTTTGATTCTGAACCATTTGCCCGTAGCAAAAGCACCGTTAATGCTTATAATTAATTCTTCGGACTATAATTCTGAAGAAAGCATTTTAGATGTTGTAAAAGTTTACACAAAACACTATACAGTAAAATCGAGAAATTTAACAAAAAACTCTTTAGATTTAATCATAGAACTACGTGTGAAAGATGGAACGGAACTTATAAAAAAAATAATATCTATCGATACGGTAAAAAACGCCTCCTTAATGTCCCATGACGGCGAGGTAACGTTTTAAAACTTTCAGATGAAATATTGAAGTAATAATAAGGAGACTTTTTTCAAAAAGTCTCCTTTTGTTATGCCGTTTTAAGTCGGAGGCCAAGCGGTCTTAGGAAGACAAATTAAATCCTCAACTCCTTGGCTCACAGAACGACATGGCTACGATCCGACTTTCCCATGACGGCGAGGTAACGTTTTAAAACTTTCAGATGAAATATTGAAGTAATAATAAGGAGACTTTTTTCAAAAAGTCTCCTTTTGTTATGCCGTTTT
>JAZRUR010000028.1:0-12753 GCA_045652625.1 Eubacteriales bacterium
AGTCTTGCTTGTCTTGTCGCTACGGTCATTTTTGCCCTGTTGGGAATGCAGACAACGAGTTGTTTTGCGTGACCGAATTTGAGCCAAAAGAAATCAGTGATTTATGGAAAGTTACAGAAGATGATGCGGAAAGAAACAAAAGAAGCAGAAATCTGTTCCATCTTTGCGAGCAATACTTACCGCAAGCAAGCGACTATTTCACTTATAGCGACTACCTTTTAGAGATGAATCACCACTAAATGCACCCCCTAACCCCAATTTGCACCCCCCTGACTTGAAAATGCACCCCCTAAAATGACTTTGCACCCCCTTACCTCAAAAGGGGGTGCATTTGTATTAAAATTAGGGTCAGTTCCCAAAACAAAAAGTCGTGCAAAGCACGGCTTTTTTGTTTTGTTGTAGCAAGGATTTTTGCCTAAGTTTCAGGGCAAAGCGGTAGCGCAAAACCGTTTTCTCACTGTGGTGCATCGCCCAAAAGCGGCACCTTTAAGTTATTTATTGAGTTCTTTTCGTTTTTTTCGTCTGACACGGTTGATGTGCCGTTCAAAATCGCCGTTGGAGATAAGTTCAGCCAAGACGAACTGAATGTAAGTTGGGACGGTACAGGAGTAGAAACCAAGGTGTTCCTTGAATTTATTTGCTAAGCATTGGGGCAACACCATATAACCAACACGAAAGGACGGAGAAATGGTCATTGAAAAGGTATTCATATAAATCACATTGTCGTTGGGTGTGTGAGAGAATAGTGTTTCCTCCGCTTTTTGAGAGAGCGAAAATTCCGACTCGAAATCATCTTCTACGATAAATCTCTCGCTTTGTCCTGCCCAGCGTAAATATTCGTGGCGTTTGGAAGCCGTTGCCGTGACTCCGCTGGGATAACTTCTGTAGGGAGAGATATGTAGAACGTCTGCGTTGCAGGTGCGAAGTGCCGTGCTGTCAATACCGTCGTGACCGAGCGCGAGTTTTTTAAGATGAACGTCGGCTGTACGATAGACCTGCTCTATCTTTTTATATGAGGGTGACTCGATTGCAAACACCTTGTTTCTGCCGAGCAGTTCCACGATAAGACTGTACAGATATTCTGAACCCGAACCGATAACTATCTGCTCGGTTTCGGCTGTGATCCCTCGGCTTCGGGCAAGATACTTCCTTATTGCCTCCCGAAGTTCAATACATCCCAAATTCGGAGAGCGGTCAAGGATCGATTCTCCCATATTGCTTATGACGTTGCGCATGGTTTTGGCGAGAACAGAAAAAGGAAATTCTACCGTTGCTGCGGTATGATGAACCGAGGGAGATGTATTCTTGTTTTCCCTATTTGAAGATGACACGAAGCCGTCATCTGTACGAAAGATCACAAAATATCCGCTTCGTTCCCGCGCTTCTATGTACCCCTCGTCGCAGAGCAGAGCATAGGAGTGTTCAATAGTTACAGTACTGACGCCTACCTCGTCGGCAATCGTTCTTTTTGAAGGCAGTTTGCTGCCGTAGGGGTAAATGCCTTTAACAATGTCGTCCCGAACCTGTTTGTACAGTTGAAGATAGGCGGGGATGTTATTTTCATTATCAATTATATATTTCATCTGGTGATACAAAATTCTCCTTTTTTGGCTATTTCCATACAACCAAAATTATTATATAATGATTTCACTCAAAAATCAAGGAGTATATACAAAGTGTCGCATAATCGTCAAAAAAAGATTGCTGTTATTAATGATTTCAGCGGCTTCGGACGTTGTTCCATAGTCGCATCATTGCCTATCATTTCGGCAATGAAGATACAGTGCTGTCCGCTGCCTACTTCTATTTTTTCGAATCATACGGGGTTTGAAAGTTTTTATTTTACCGACTATACCGAGCACATGGATGCGTATATTGATGAGTGGGTGAAACTAGGACTTCATTTTAACGGTATTCTAACGGGTTTTCTCGGTTCACCCGAGCAGATCCGTATTGTAAAGCGATTCTTGGATCTTTTTAAAAAGGATAATAACATTACCGTTATCGACCCCGTTATGGGAGATTACGGAAAGTTATATCCTACATACTCGCCGCTTTTGGCAGAGCAGATGTGCACTCTTGTGCCGTATGCGGATATACTGACTCCGAATCTGACGGAGGCATGTATCCTAACGGGAACAGAGTATAAACCCGATATGGAAAAAGAAGAACTTACGGAACTGTGTAAAAAACTAAGCGATATGGGACCGAAAAAGGTCGTTATCTCCGGTCTCGAGCGTGGCGATGACCTTGAAAACTTCATTTATGAATCAGGAAAGCAACCTCAAACCGTCAGAGAGCACAAGGTTGGACCTTGTCGTTCGGGAACGGGAGATGTTTTTTCCTCTATTATTGCGGCGGATGCTGTTAACGGGGTAGATTTTAGAAGTTCTGTGTGCCACGCTTCTTCCTTTATTGCAAAAGTTCTACGTCGTACTATTGAACTTGATCTGCCAAAAACCGATGGCATTTGTTTTGAAGAATTTTTACTGGAGATCTGAGGAGGTTTGATACTCATGAAGGATCAAAGAGTTAAACTTATTTGTCTTGCAGGTATTTTTACTGCCGTGGTCTTTGTGTTCACTGCATATCTGCACATCCCCAGCCATACAGGATATACCCACGTCGGGGATGGGTTTATTTATCTTGCGGCCTGTTTGCTGCCGTTGCCTTATGCTATGTTTGTCGGCGCAGGCGGAGCACTTCTTGCCGACTGCCTTAGCGGATTTGCGATCTGGGCACCCGGTTCGGTTATTATTAAGACGGCGGCAGTAATGTTCTTTTCACGTAAAAGCGAGAAGATAATTAGTTGGCGTAATATATTGGCGTTGATTCCTGCATGGGCGGTATGTATCGGCGGATATTATCTGTATGAGTCGTTGATCACCGGTAATTTTATTGCGCCTTTGTCAGGAATACCGGGATATATTACTCAATCGGCTTTAAGCAGTATTCTTTTTGTCATTGCCGGACTCGCTATGGATAAGTTGAATATCAAGAAAACTATCAACGGAGGTAAATCTATATGATGACGATAACATATCCGGTAAAAAACGGTATTTATGTGAATATGACCAACCGATGTCCCTGTGCCTGTACTTTTTGTTTACGGCACAACGGCGAAGGAGTATACGGCTCCGATTCATTATGGCTTGAAAGAGAACCTACTGTTCAGGAGGTATGCGAAAGTATTGATGCTTGGGATCTGACACAATACAGCGAGGTGGTTTTTTGCGGCTACGGCGAACCTACCGAGCGTCTTGATGATCTGCTGAAAGTGGCGGCGTATATTAAATCAAAGAGTAATATCAAAATTCGAATCAATACAAACGGTCTTGCCGACTTGATTTGGAACGAAAGAACAGCCCCGAAACTTAAAGGGCTGATCGATACGGTTTCGATCAGTTTGAACGCGACCAATAAAGAGGACTATCTTAAGGTCGTTCGTCCTAAATTCGGCATTGACTCTTACGATGCAATGCTTAAGTTTACTAAGGACTGCACGAATTATGTGCCCGACGTTGTGATGACGGTAGTGGATGTTGTAACCTCAAAGGAAGAACAGGATCTCTGCCGTAAAATTTGCGAATCCGTCGGCGCAACTCTTCGCATCCGTCCTTATGAGAACTAACAATAAAACTCGAAATAAATAAAAAACAAGTTTCCTGTTTGTAAAACGGGAAACTTGTTTTGGTTTAAAGGAAATACTGTTGTAATAATGAATTATATGTTCAATTCATCAACGAAAGCGGCGAGTTCGGTTTTACTTGCTTTTGATTTAAACACTTTGCCCTCAATAAGGTTAGAGTTGGGACAACTGGGTTTGAGTTTTTCTATAGTTTTTCCCATTTTGCTGCTTCCCGATGTAGCAAAGGTAACAATGGTCTTTTCCGACAAATCATAACTTTCCAAAAAAGTATTGATAATTGTGGGCGCTACATACCACCAAATAGGAAAACCTACAAAGATAACGTCATATTCATTCATATTATCGAGCAGTCCGGAAATTGCAGGACGCGAGTTGGGGTCTTTCATTTCTACCGAACTGCGCGATTTCCTGTTCAACCAATTAAGGTCAGATTTCGTATAAGGTATTTCCGGTTTGATTTCATAAAGGTCGGCTCCGATCGCTTCGGATAAGGTTGTTGCGACTTTTGCCGTTACTCCGCTTGCGGAAAAATATGCTACTAATTTTTTGCTCATATTATACCTCCATGTTTTCAAATGTTTATGATTTTTGATATCTGCTTTTCTGTCGCATCGGGCAAAATTTTCTTCAAGTGTTCGACGATCTTCCGCTTTGACTCCTTAGGATCGGTTTTGTATGCGGATGTTATGTAGTCATATCCAAAAAAATGTTCGGGTGTGGTGTATTGCGCTATTCCCCAACCGTAAGGTTTGCCCGTTTTGTCCTGCATATAGACAAAATCCGCCACACAAACATAACTCTGCATTTGAAGTCGTGTAATAATGGTATCAAACCCCTTATTTCCGCCCTTGACATAATTGCGGATCTCTTTCAGATCTTTAGATAAAATAACGTCGTGTTCGGCAATTGTTTCAAACAGCGCCTTATCTTTATGGAATACCAAACCGTCGTCACACCGAGCGTCAAAATCATAACCGTCGCGGCGATAATTTGCAAAATCGGGTATCCATTCTTTGCTGATAAACCCTGCCTTGCCGCCGAAGAACTTTCCGTATATACATTTGCCGCTTTTTGCCACAGGGCCTTTCCATTCCCAAGGTCCGTTAAGATCGGTGAACCAAAGTTCGGTCGGGCAGAATTCTTCTATAGAAAAATCTGGTATGGAATTCTTAAAAAACGGCAGAAAACCGTATTCTTCAACCTTGTCTAATAAATCGTCAGCGCTTCGCAACATTGTTTCTTCCTTTTTTATTCGGATCCGTAAATGTATATGAATATTATACTACATAAGCGGTTGATATATCAAGTATCATGTGCCATAATTTAAGTGTACTCGATCGGATTTTTAGATCGAAGATAGATTCAACAGAAAGGGTACTGCTGTAAAGTTTACAGAAAAATGAATGCAGAAAATCGGGAAATATAACAAAATGCGCGAGATTTGGATTGAACTATTTCTGCGTTGAACTGTAAAATAACAAATGACAACAGTCAAAAACTCAAAAAAGGCCGATTTGTAGTTTCAAAATGCGATACCATGCCTTGACTTTTTGACATATCGGTGTTATCATATATATTAGCAGAACTAAAATCACAAAGAAAGAGAAGGTTTTTTTATGAAAAGACACTTGGCGGTTTTACTGGCAGCGTTAATGTTACTCTGTATGCTGCCCACTTCTATGTTTAGTGTAACTGCTGCAACAGTCAATTCTTCTGTGGCTACTGAAACAATTACTGTCGACAGATCTTTGTCGGATAGTGGTTGGAGATCCAACGGTTGGATAACTGTTACGCCCGAAAATGGCTATTGGCAAACACTTCCTACTACTAACGATACTATTTCGTATAAGTATCAGTTCCGTACCGATGACACCAAACTTTACGGTGCATTTATAATCGACAGCAAACTTGTTGTTGGCGGTAACGGTACCGGAACTAATGTCCGTATTTGGTTTAGAACCAATGAAAATGCGACTGTTTATACACATTTTTACGATTTAAATGCTTCGGCTTTCACAGCGAAGAAAAACACTTCTACCACTACGAACTCTGCTACTAACATTGAGAATAGTTCTCTTGATGGCGAAGTTTATGCGAAAAACGGCAAAACTTATGTTGAGTTTTCGCTAAATCTTGCGGAATTCGGCGGTAAAAACGGTTTCGATTATTTCGCTGTTGTTTCCAACAAAGTAAACGAAAACGTAGCACTTTATTATCCTCCCGTTCCTGTTCCTGCAAACAGCGACAGAAACGCAAACCTTCCTTTCACCAAGTGGTACACAAGAGGCGATATTACCATTAACCCCAAGGATATCGCTCTCGGTCAAATCGTTGTAGATCACATTCCCGAACCCGAAGTATCGGAAACCTATATGGTTCCCGAATACATCGCAGTTGACGGTATGTTGAATGAAAACGGCTGGAAATATAACGGTTGGACTTCTGTTGATTCTGATAACGGTTATTGGGAGGCGCTTCCTACTACCGATGATCTTTCTTATAAATATCAGTTCCGCACCTATAACGGTAAACTTTACGGTGCGTTTATAATCGACTGTCCTCTTGTTGTTGGCGAACGCGGCTCGGGCACTAATGCACGTATTTGGATCAAAACCAAAGACAATGCAAGTGTTTTCACTCATTATTATGATTTGAACGCACAAAGACCTATCGCGATGCGTAACTTGTCGACCACATCGGAAGTTATGACAACGATTTCAAACAGTTCCCTTATCACAAAGGTTAACGGCATAGGTGACAAGACCTATATTGAATTTTCTGTTGAACTTGATGACTTCCAAGGCGAAGACGGTTTTGAATATTATGTGAATGTTTCCAATAAGGATATTGAAAACGTTTCGCTTTATCATCCTGCAGTACCTGTTGGTGCGAACGGATCCAGACTTGACAACCTTCCTTTCAAAAAGTGGAATACTGCAAACGATGCTACTCTTGATGTTGACGCTCTCGCCCTTGGCGAAATTGGCTTTGCTGCTCAATTTAAAAACCTTGTTGGCGCAACAAACAAAGATTCCAAATTCGATCTTGTTATAGACGCTCCTGCTGAATATAACAAAGGCGACGATATCACCGTTAAGGTAAGCGTTGAGAACATAACTGCTAAAGACGGTCTTGACAATGTCAATTTCTCATTGTTCTATGACAACAGCAAACTTGTTCTCACAAACAGCGTTGAACAATCTAATTACGGCGCACTTGAATGTGTCGATCTTCCCAAAAACTGGGAAAACTTCAGCGTTGCCAATGATAACGGCTCGATAGATGTTGCGGCTCTTACAACTACTTTGTATATGGCATCTGTTACCGAAGACGGTGATTTGGTATTTGAATTCAATTTCACTGCAGAAGACGATGCGACAGGCGACATCGGTGTATATATCCCCAACGCGACCGTATGGGGCGGATATAACGAAGCAAACGGCTTGACTGCGTTTGCAGGTAACGCGGCTTATGCTATTATAGACGACGGTATCCCGTCCGATGAAGACACATCGAGCGATGACACATCGAGCGATGATACCTCAAGCGATGACACATCGAGCGATGATGATTCCGAAGAAACCGTAAACGTGCTTTGCGACAAGGACTTCATACTTTCCGGTTGCGGTTATCGTGATTCTTATCGCGCAAACGTTGCCGACGGCATAGCAGACTACGGTGCTTTAGATAATAACAGAGAAAGCAAATGGTTTGCTTTCTACTACCACGAAGATGCGGCCGCTTCTGCTGTAAACGCTCCCAATGGGGTTGGTTATGTAATTTTCGACCTTGGCGGCATTTATAAAATCGACGAGGTTAGAACCAACCTTATCAATAGAACCGATTGGGGTATTCATGCTCCTAAAGCCGTAAACGTTTATATTTCCGATGACGGTATCAACTGGGGCAAACCAATCGGAAGCATGAAGGTCAAAACCATTGAGAATATGTCTTATTGGGCCGGAATCACCGGTGAATGGGAAACAAGATATCTCAAGGTTGAATACGTGCTTGACGGCGTTTTTGTGTTCACCAATGAAATCGAAGCATACGGAACCGCACACAAGCACGATGATGGCGAATGGCATATCGTTAAAGAAGCAGAACCCGGTGTTGAAGGATTGAAAGAACTCCGTTGTACTGTTTGTGATGAACTCATAGACAGCGTAACCATTCCTGCTCTTCATAAGCATGATGATGGCGAATGGTATATCGTTAAAGACGCAGAACCCGGTGTTGAAGGATTGAAAGAACTTCGTTGTACTTCTTGCGGTGAAGTATTAGATAGCGAAATCATTCCCGCTCTTCATAAGCATGATGATGGCGAATGGCATATCGTTAAAGACGCAGAACCCGGTGTTGAAGGTTTGAAAGAACTTCGTTGCACTTCTTGCGGCGAAGTATTAGACAGCGAAATCATTCCCGCTCTTCATAAGCATGATGATGGCGAATGGTATATCGTTAAAGACGCAGAACCCGGTGTTGAAGGATTGAAAGAACTTCGTTGTACTTCTTGCGGCGAAGTATTAGACAGCGAAATTATTCCTGCTCTTCACGAACACGCATACAACCTCGTAGACGGCAAACTCGTTTGTGAATGCGACGAAGTAAGCGATTACAGCGGACTTTACTACGACGAAGCAAGTGATACATACTACTACGCTGAAAGCGGCGTTCTCGTTTCCGGTTGGAAAGAAATCGATAATTCTTGGCATTACTTTACCTCGGAAACCAAGGCGGCGGCTACCGGTAATTTCAAGGTAAACGGCGTAGAGTTCAACTTTGATGAAACCGGTAAGACCGAAGGCACTTGGGCAAATACACCTTTCGGCAAGCGTTATTATTACGGTCCCGATTACTACCGCCTCGGCTGGCAAACCATTGACGGAGATCAATATTTCTTCGATAACGGTTACCCCGTTGAGGGAATCCGCAATCTTGCTTCCTATGAAAACGGTATCCGTACGTGGTACAGTTTTGATGAAAACGGAGCACTTGTCGGTACTCTTAACGGCATCTACGAATTAGACGGCACCTATCGTTACCTCGAAAACGGTGTAGGCGTAGAAAAGGGTCTTATTAAAGTAGACGGCGATTATTACTTCGCTGCAAGCGCCGGTGAATTGGTTGTCAATAAAACACAGTACGCATGGCTGACCAACTGCGACCTTCCCATAGGTAAGTATACCTTCGGCGCAGACGGTAAGATGCTCGGCGTCAAGGCAGGCGGCGAAGTTGTAAAAGTAGGCGATAACTACTATTACTACGAAAACGGCGTAGGTGTAGAAAAGGGCCTTGTAAAAGTAGGCGATGACTATTACTACTCTGTATACATGGGCGAATTAGTTGTCAACAAAGTAAAATATGCAGTAGAGACCAGTTGCGACCTTCCTGCTGGTCGCTATGAATTCGGTCCCGACGGCAAGATGCTTAAAGGAATCGTAGAAAAAGACGGCAAGTACTATTACTACGAAAATGGCAATGGTGCAGAAAAGGGTCTTGTAAAAGTAGGTGATGACTATTACTTCGCAGTATACATGGGCGAATTGATTGTCAATAAAGTGCACTACGCATGGCAGACCAATTGCGACCTTCCCGCAGGCAAATACGAGTTCGGCGCGGACGGCAAAATGCTTAACGGAATCGTAGAAAAAGACGGTAAGTACTATTACTACGAAAACGGCAATGGTGCAGAAAAAGGCCTTGTAAAAGTTGGCGAAGATTATTACTTCGCTGCAAGCGCCGGCGAATTAGTTGTCAACAAAGAAAAATATGCAGCACAGACCAGTTGCGACCTTCCTGTTGGCCGCTATGAATTTGGACCTGACGGCAAAATGCTTAACGGCATCGTAGAAAAGAACGGTGAATACTATTACTACGAAAACGGTATGGGCGCAGAAAAAGGCCTTATCTACGTAGACGGATATTACTACTTCTCGCAATACGGCGGTAAGTTGATAACCAACCGTGATTTCTATGTATGGAACGCAAACGGTCTCATAATCGAAACCACCTACACCTTTGACGAATACGGACGTATAGTTGGTTAATCGTTAATCGTGTGAATTAAAACACAAAATAAAAAGCGACCTGCTTGGGATAACCCCGAGCAGGTCGTTTTGTTATGTAAGTTTGTTTTGCTCAATCTATTGCAATTTCAAGCAGGGTTTTAAAGAATTGTTCGGTATTGTTGTGTTCAGAGCATTGGGTGGCAAGAACGGCGTTATCTTCGGGAAGTACGATCGACAACTGACCGTATGCACCGTCGGCACGGTATGCGCCCTTGCGTTGTTCTACCATCCAGAACTGATATCCGTAACTTCTTGACCACGGTTTTGGTCCCCATGCTTCGATTTTGCGTGTCGTTGCCTCTTTTACCCATTCGCGTGATACGATTTGTTCGCCGTTCCATACGCCTTGGTTGAGGTAAAGAATACCGAGTTTCATCATATCCTTGATATCCATATAAAGACCGCTTCCGCCAAACGCTACGCCGTTGCAGTCGGTCTCCCATACGGGGAAACCGATATCGAGTTTCGTAAACAGATTTTTGTAGCAGTACTTTAAAATAGGTTCGCCCAACGCGCGTTGCGCCATATAGACCGCCATGTGGGTGTCGGCATTAGAGTAGACAAACTTTTCGCCCGGTGCGTTTTGAAGCGGTTTTGAAAGCATGTAGGCGACACAATCGGGGAACCCTTCACCTTGGCGTCTGCCGATATCCATTAAAAACGCACTGCCGAATCCCGAACTCATGGTAAGAAAATGACGGAGTTCGATGTTTTTGACATTTTCATCTGTGATTACCGATTCATATTCGGGGTATAGGTCTATGAATTTATCACTAAGTTTCAATTTTCCTGCGTCAATCGCCATACCGACAATAGTGGAAACGAAACTTTTTGTATGGGAATATATCAATCTCGGTTTTGCGGGTACGAAACGGTGGTCGATAACAGTTTCGCCGTTTTGGTAGAGAACAATAGCCTCGACACCGGGGTTATCTTTCTTAAATGCTTCGATAAGCGCTTCGGTCCTTGCTTTCATGTTTTGAACTCCTTTAAAATCGTTTTTTCGTTTGCTCAAACTTTAATCGAAATAGCCGTTATAATTAATCGAAAGAGTGCTGTCGGGGAATAGGTGGGCATGGAGGTCGATGAAATAATCGTCGGTCATACTTGCTATATAATCAACAACTATTTGGTTCGGCTCGGTTTCGGTGTAGGGAACTATGCGTTTGTAATATGGTTTATCTACAAAATTGATGTGATGCTTAAAAATGGGAGAATCGGTGTTCTGCTTAACAAGGTCATCGAGCATACGGTAATATATATCACGCATCATCGGGCGGACTGTATTTTCCAGAACCGACGCGACCGCATCGGTGGTGTATATTTGCTCGTAATTATCGCTTTTTGCTTTTTTTAACGCGGCGAAATGAGCCTCGTCCATTTTTATGTATGGTTTTCCGTAACTGTGTGTAACGATATTGACCGATAAGTTGTTGATGATTTCGGAATTGAGTTTTCCTATCGCGCCGCCGTCAAAGGATTCGGTTTCGCCAAGTTTTGCGCGTTCGGCGTCTTGGCGGTCTTTTCCAAGATAGGCGATGATGTCGGAAATACGAACAACAGAACCTTCAAGCGTGTCGGGGATGAGCCGTTTTACATTGTTTTTGTCTTTGTAGCAAGACTCTATTTTTGCATCAAACTCGTCAAAATTGCTTATCGCCTTGGGCGTATATTCGGCAAGTTCCATTTCTCCGTCATGCGAGGCGATTCCGTTTAGGGTTTGCAGACTGATATTAAGCGGGAAGATTTTGTCGAGGACGCGAACCGAATGTATATTGTGACTGAAATGTCTACCTGTGTTTTCGGAATAGAGTTCGTCAAGATAGGTTTCTCCTTTATGACCGAACGGCGTGTGTCCGATATCGTGTCCAAGTGCGATTGCTTCGATTAAGTCTAAGTTTAAATTAAGCGCTCTGCCGATAGTTCTGGCAATACGCGAAACAAGTTGAACATGAAGCGCACGTCTTGTGATATCGTCGTTCTTATAAAAAGAAAACACTTGTGTCTTGTCGGCATAACGGTTGTAGTAGGGGCAATGAAGTATCTTCTCGGCATCGCGTATGAAAGCGGAACGTAGCGGTGTCGCTTGGTCGTGCGACATGTCGCGGCGCAACGCATTTTCATCGTCAAAAGCCATATTCGGACGTGTATTGTTTTGTTTGTCAGTAACGATAAGATCTACTATATCTTCGGGTAATTTTTCATAATTCATTTGCTCACCTCCGATGCCTTTAGTATAACAAATATTTTGGCGATAAGCAAGTATATTGCATTTTGTTTTTTTCTATGGTAAAATACCGCGAGAAGAAAAACGGGGAGGCATATATGGACACTTATGAAATTATTGCACAGGCGATAGGTATTGTCGCCATGGCATTAAATATACTTTCTTTTCAGCAAAAGGTTCAACGAAACATTATAATTATGCAGTTTTTCGGCGCATCGCTTTTTGCTGTGAATATGTTTATGATCGGCGCTACTGTCGGCGGTTTTTTGAATCTTTTGGGCGCGTTCCGCGCGATAGTGTTTGCGAACAAGGAAAAGTTTCGTGCGGATAAGATAATATGGGTACATTTTTTCAACGCCATGTATCTTGTGTCGTATATACTCACTTTTGCAGTATTCGGAAAAGAACCTACTTTTATTAATTTCGTCATCGAGTTTCTGCCGATAATCGGCATGGTCGCCTCGGGAATCGGGTTTTATCTTTCGGAGGCAAAAACAGTACGTAAGTTGGGGCTTGTAAGTTCTCCCTCATGGCTTGTTTATAACATTTATAATATGGCCGTCGGCGGAATCATCTGCGAAATTTTGGCAATGGTGTCTATCGTTATCGGTATGATAAGACATGATATGAAAAAGAAAGAGAAATAAGTTTACTATAAAACAAAACAAGTTTCCAAAAACGGAAACTTGTTTTTATTTTATACCAATTCTGCGATACCGCAGGTAGGCGCGACGGTCAAACGGACAGCATCTTTATCTTCGATGTTGACTGAAAAACCGTTTGCGTTAAGCGAAGTTAAGCTTTCG
>JAZRUR010000029.1:0-12121 GCA_045652625.1 Eubacteriales bacterium
TCGTTCTCTCCGGCAGTATCGCCAAAAACTATCTCGGTAAGGAAGCCGCAGGCGAAAAAGTCACTCTCATCGACTTCGCGCACACCTATGAGGGCAAACACTGTCCCATTCCGATCTACGCCGATGACGAAGGCTGTGAAGCAAAAGACGCCGTCATCATTGAAAACGGCATCCTGAAAGGCTATATGCATTCCAAAGCATCGGCCATGCGTTTCGGCGTCGAACCCACCGGCAACGCCCGTGCATATCGATTCCCCGATGAACCGCTTATCCGTATGCGCAACACCGCCATACTCCCCGGCAAGGATAAGTTGGAGGATATAATCGCATCGGTAGACGACGGATATTATCTTATAGATTCAAGCAACGGACAGGCAGACACCACGGGCGAGTTTATGTTCGGCGTGTCTATGGGTTATGAGATAAAGAACGGCAAATTGGGCAGAGCGTTGCTTGATACCACCATTTCGGGCGTTGCGTTTAACATGCTCAAAACCGTAGATATGGTTTCCGACGAAGTAACTTGGTCAAGTTCGGGATTCTGCGGCAAGAAACAACCTATGCCCGTCGGAATGGGCGGTCCTGCATTGCGTTGCAAGGTCATGATAGGAGGTCGCTGATATGGAAAAGTACAAGAATATTGCAAAACGTATACTTGATACGGCAATAAATAAAGGCGCAGACATGGCGCATTGCTCGGTAAGAGAAAGCGAAATGCGCGAATTCAACGTAGACGGAAACGAATTTTCGCTTTTCAGAACTCTTTTTGACAGAATCGTTGCAATAACGCTGTTTATCGGCGGTAAAAAGGGTTCGGTTTCGATAAACCGATTCGACGACGAATCCGTAAACAACGCTATCGAAAACTGTATCGCGGCGGCAAACAGCGCTAATCCCGACACCGCATGGGAACTCGCGAAAAATAACGGAGAAAAGCATTTCTCGCGCGGCGCACTCGTGCCCGACACCGAAAAACTGTTTTTCCGCGCAAAAGAACTCTTAGAAGATATAAACAAACGCCACCCCAAGATAATTATCGAGCAGATGATAGTTAAACACAGTTCGTCAAGAGGCGTTTATATGAGCACGACAGGTAACTGCTACACCTCCGAAAGCGGACGTTACGTTGCCGAACTAATGTATTCGGCGCACGAGGGTGACAAGGCAACTTCGTTTTTCGGAAGCGACGTTATCGTCACCGACCTTGAAAAACCTTTTATCGACTGTGCGTTTATCGAACGCGAACTGAACGATATCGAAAACCAGATTGACGCCAAACCCATAGAGGGTAAGTTCACCGGCACGGTAATATTCACGCCCGCATGTCTTGTCGGGACTGTTTTCGGAAACATTTGTGACAATTTTGCGTCCGACAGCGTACTTCTTGACGGCACGTCGCTCTGGAAAGACAAGTTGGGGCAAAAGGTTGCCGACGAAAGACTCAATATCGCCTTTAAACCGAGTGATAAACGAATCGTCAACGGCGAAGTTTATACCGGAGAGGGATTTATTTCCGAAGATTTTGATTTTATCAAGGACGGCAAACTGCAAAGTTTCCTCATCTCGCAATACGTTGCCAACAAAACAGGCAACAAACGCGCCAAAAACGCCTCGTTTTCAATGGTTATCGAATCGGGCGAAACTCCGCTTGACGAAATGATAAAAGGCATAGAAAAAGGCGTTATCATAGGCAGATTTTCGGGCGGCAACCCAAGCACCAACGGCGAATTTTCGGGCGTTGCCAAAAACGGTTTTTATATCGAAAACGGGCAGATTCTCCACGCCCTTTCCGAAACCATGATAAGCGGAAATTTGGCAGAAATGCTTAACAATTTGGTCAGCATCAGTAAAGAAACTTTGATAGACGGAAGCGTTGTTGCGCCCTATATTGCATTTGACGGGATAACCGTTTCGGGTAAATGATCATGAGAATAAAAACGATTGCTTTACTTTTGGCTATGATTTTCTGTATGAGCCTTGTTTCCTGCGGAAATGAAGCCGAAATAGAAACCGAAGTAAGATACTCGGTTTATGAAAACGACGGCATTGACACGGTCAGTTTTTACATGACAAGCGATATAAATGCTGACGGCGAATGGGAATATGAAATAGGCGACTCGGATTTATTCGAGATTTTCCACACGAGCGAAGAAACGAACGAAATCGGAAATTTTTTCAACAAAACCGAAGCCTCATACAAAACACTTGTGCTCAAACCCTTATCGGAGGGCAAAACCGTCATCACTTTCTCGCTTGACCGCAAAAGCGAAATCTTTGAATACAACGTCGCCATAACAAAAGATTCATCGGGAATATTCAGGGTGAAAATAGAACGTCTTGAAACAAACTAAACAGACCGAAAAGGAAATCGCATTTTTGACGATTTCCTTTTTTGTTTATGTGAGTATTACTATTGATTTTCGTGTATATATATGATATAATGACATGATTATGTAAATATGCGATTTTTGCAGTATGATGTATGATTTAAGGGGACAAATATGGTTCGCAAATTCATAGCAATAATATTAGCGGTCTTGTCGGTTATTTCGCTGTTTTCGTTTACCGCAACCGCCGCAGAAGCCCAATACAAAGATACGGGTGCGACATCAAAAGGTTTCTCATCAAACGGAAATCTTTTCGACGCCAAACGTACCACCTACACCAAAGCAGGAGGTGACGCGTCGGTAACACTTTCAAGAGATGACGGTATTTCTCACATTTATATCGAGTTTGACAGAACGCCGTCGGTTTGGACAATAACCGATAATTCTTCCGGCAAAAGCGAAGAATGCGGCAAGTATGCGTTTCTTCACGAATATGTTAACGTCGAGCAGATTTTCGAATATTCTCCCAAAAGCGTAACCCTCTCTTTCCCCGAGGGCACGGTAATAGCGGACATTTACGGCTTTTCGGCAGGTGAACTCCCCGAATTCGTACAGATTTGGAATCCCCCTTGCGAAAAAGCCGACATGATGATAATCACCACTCACTCAGATGACGAGCAGCTCTTCTTCGCGGGTACTCTACCCTATTACGCAATCGAGCGTAAGTTGCAAGTTCAGATAGTTTACGGTGTTCAGCACTTCGAGGCATACGGCAACCAAGACCACACACGCCCTCACGAGCAAATAGACGGATTGTGGACGGTCGGTATAAGAAACTACCCTGTCATGAGCGATATCCCCGACATATATGCCGAGTCGAAGGACAGAGACACCGCATATAAACAGGCAATAGCAAACTTCGGCGCAGTAGGTGTTACTTTTGACGATTTTAAATCGTATATTACCGAGTGCATAAGACGTTTCAAGCCGCAGGTTCTTGTTTCTCACGACCTCAACGGCGAATACGGACACGGCGCACACGTGCTTGTTTCGACCGCCATAACCGAAGTTATCGAAGTTTCCGATGATGCAAACGAATATAAGGAAAGCGCCGATAAATACGGCACTTGGACACCGCTTAAAACCTATTTGCACCTTTATAACGAAAACAAGGTAAATCTTGATTGGGATACTCCGCTTGAAAGCATGGACGGCAAAACGCCGTTTCAGGTATCACAGGAAGGATTCAACTGCCATAAGAGCCAACATTGGACATGGTTTTACGGCTGGATGTACGGCAAAAACGGTGAAACCGTCACCAAGGCATCGCAGATAACACAGTATTCCCCTTGCGAGTTCGGTCTTTATGACACCAAAGTAGGTCCCGACGAGAACAAAAACGATTTTATGGAAAATATCACCTCTTATGCTCAGCAAAAAGCAGAGGCCGACGCTTTAGAGGCTCAAAAGAAAGCCGAAGAAGAAGCAAAGAAGAAAGAGGAAGAAGAACGTAAAGCGGCAGAAGAAGCCGCCAAAAAACAAGCAGAGGAAGAAGCAAAACGCAAACAGGAAGAATTGTCTTCCGCGATACAAGATGAAGAAGAAGCAGATAAGACTGCATACGTTTGGATTGCAATAATCACGTCTGTTGCGGTTTTCTCCATAATAATCCTTTGGGCGTTGCAAACGGCAAAGCGAAGAAACAAAAAGAAAAAGAGAAACGCCTTATCCAAATAAATTAACGGGGCGATAGAAATGAAGAATATATCGGTCATAATTCCTGCCTACAAACCGGATAGGAAATTACTTGAAACAATCAATTCAATAATCGAAACAGGGTTTAACGATATCATCGTTATTGATGACGGCGGCGGTAAAGATTACGACGGGATTTTTTCTGAAGTAAGCGCAATACCGCAATGCACCCTGCTTCGCCACGAAGTTAACCGCGGCAAAGGTGCGGCGTTAAAAACCGCGATGAGTTATTTTATGGAATCGCGTCCCGAACAAATCGGCGCAGTCACCGTCGATGCCGACGGTCAGCATCTTGCCAAGGACATATATGCGGTTTGCGAGGCTATGGAAAAACGCGGTTGCATTATTTTGGGTTGCCGTGATTTTTCGGGCGATAACGTTCCCGCAAGGAGCAAATTCGGCAACAAAACAACTATCGGTATTGTACGTCTTTTCTTCGGCATGAAAGTAAGCGATACCCAAACGGGACTTCGCGCGTTCCCGAGAGAAATAATACCCGAAATGCTCAACGTAGACGGCGAAAGATACGAGTACGAAACAAACATGCTGTTTTATATGAGCAAAAAGGATATTCCTTTCGGCGAGGTTAAAATAGAAACCGTTTACATCGAAGAAAACAAATCTTCGCATTTTAGAGTCATACACGACAGCATCCGCATTTACTCGCTTATTATAAAATACCTTTTAAGTTCGATAAGTTCGACCGCGGTAGATGCGATTGCATTTTTCGTTTTAAAACAGGTTCGGTTTTTAGAAGTATTGCCGATTCCCGATACGTTCCTCGCGTCGTTTATTGCAAGGGCGATATCCTCGTTAGTGAACTATCTTATAAACGCCAAAGCGGTTTTCGGCGACGACGTAAACAAAAAGACGGTTTTGCGATACACCGCATTAGTAATTGTACAGGTATGTATATCTGCTATATCGGTATTCCTTATCGAAAAGGTATTTGCCGTTGATTCCGCGTTTATCTCAACACTTATCAAACTTTTAGTCGATGCGGTTCTGTTCTTCTTCAGTTTCCGCATACAGCACAAATGGGTTTTTGGGCGAAAGGACAATAAATAATGAACCAAACATCTAATTTCACAAAAAGAAAAAAAAGAAAGAGAGCCGACAGAATATTCAAACTGTCCTATCTCGGTTATGTGGCGTTGTTGGTTATATTGATAATCATTGCATCGTTCAGCGTCAGAAGTATTCTTAAAGAATACGAGAGCAACCAACCCGAATATCAAGCAAAATCCGCAATGGAGCAACTTGTCTCCGATGCATCGTCGACAGAGGGATTTTGGCAAAAATATTCGCTTGGCGAAGTGACAACGGGTATTTATGAAAACAATGTCGATGTCAAGAGCAACTATTTGAAACAGTACACCGAAAACGAATTAAATTATATCGTCAAAAACGGCACATATCCCGAAGACGAGATGCACTACGTAATACGCAAAGACAAGATTGAACTTGCGGAAGTTGTTCTTAAAGCAGAGGGCGAACCGATAACAAAACTTGCCGTGTTCTCGTCAAGAGTTTGGAATATCGAGGAAATTAAGCCTATTTTCACTGCTCAGGAATATACCATTCAAGTGCCCGATGATTTCACCGTTTCGGCAAACGGCATTGAATTAAGCAAAGAAGACGTAAAAGCAGACGAAAACGGTCTTATTAAGTATACAATTTCGGGCGTTTACAGCGAACCGAATTTCGATATCAGCGATGACAAGGGCAACAAGGTTTCTTACGTCGTTAAGAACTTCAAAGTCATGCCCGAATATTACGATTATACCCTTACCCTTCCCTACACGCTCAAAGTCACTGTAAACGGTGTTGAGAGCGAGGGCGTAGAACGTGAAAACGGTTTTGTTTTCCATGAGATCCGTTCACTTGAAAAAGTAGAAGTTACGGTCAGCGACCTCTACGGCAACAGCGTTGCCTACGAGGGCAAAGGACTTAAGTTGACGTATATGACAATACTCGCGCCCGATACCTTTACGGTAAAGGTCGGTGAAAATGCCGTTCCCGAAAGCGCAATTAAAAAATCGACCAATCCCGAATTCCAATATCTTGTCGGTTTGGTAGACAATCTTCCTCAACAGGCGGAATATAACATTGCGGTATTGCAGGAAAACGCCCAAATATCGGCGTTTGATTCAAAAGGCAACGCAGTTGAACTCAACAGCGAAGAAAAAAATCAAAACCTTATGAATAACGAAACTCTTGATGCCGTACCGAGCGAGGTCGAAGCGGCTATTAATGTTTTGGAAGTCGCACAGAATTGGAGTCTTTATATGAGTAACGACTTCAGTTTCGCAAACATATCAAAACTTATGCTTCCCAACTCCTACCAGTACAAGGCTGCAAAGGAATATTCCACAAGTATCGACAGAACTTTCTTCTCTAACCACACGCTTTTAAACCCTGCATTTACCGAAAACAAGGTTTCTAACTTCACATGGATAACCGAAGACAGTTTTTCGGTCGAAGTAAGTTTTGTCAAGCACATGCTTCTTACCAGAACAGGCGAACAAAAAGATGACCCCATGAACGACCGTTTCTACTTCGTTAAAAGCGACGGAAAATGGTTACTTGCGGCCATGAAGGAGGTAGTAGTCGATGGAGAATAATTTCAATAACACCAACGAAAGTTTCAGCATCGGTTCGGTTCCCGAAACCAACTCCAATGCAAACCCCAATCCGCGACCCAATCCCAATACGGTCCGCAGAAAGAAAAAGAAAAAATCCAAAGGCGCACTTATCGCCCAAAGAGTCGGCAGAATCTTGCTAAGAGTAGGCGCATTTGTCGGTACGTTTCTTGTAGCCGCTTTGTTGATTGTACTTATTGCGCTTAAAATGATTTGCTCGGACAGATTCCCCTCTGCACAGCAGATGTTCGTAACAACGGTTCTCGAAACGGGTAATTTTAAATTCCTCGCCTCTGTTTTTCTGTCCTCTGAAGAAATACAGGCGATTGTTGACAGCAACTCCATGAAAGAGTTAAATGCCGACGTCGATACCGACCTTATCCAAATAGGCGGTTCGGGAAGCATCGACATGGACGGCAGCAGCAGCGAACAAAAGGATATTGAGATAATCGAAGTAAGCGGTGCAACCTATACCGGCACCTTGATGATAGTAAAAGACCCCTCGCGCATAAGCCTTGCGACAATCTACCCTTGGCGCGAACTCGGCGTTAATTTGGACCAACTTGTCAACGATAACGGAGCGATCGCAGGTATCAACGGCGGACTTTACGCCTCGACAAACAATACAGGCGGCAGACCGTACGGCGTTGTCGTTTCCAACGGCGAGATCCAGCACAACCAACCGAAAGAATATCCGGGATTGGTGCTTGTAGGCTTTACCAACGACCATATACTTCAGATAATCGACGTTTCCAACATGAACTCCAAAGATGTCGAAAATCTTGTAAAAGAAAAAGGAATCCGCGATGCAGTTTGCTTCCAAGAGGAATCGAGCGACGCTAACAACCACTTCGTTCAGTTGATAATCAACAACGAAGTCCGCGAAATGAACGGCATGGGCAGCGGTTTGAACCCCCGTACCGCTATCGGCCAACGTGCCGACGGTTCGGTGCTTATGTTTGTTACCGACGGACGCGGTAAGTCGGGTCACTTGGGCGCATCGAGCGGCGACCTTATTGCGGTTATGCAACAGTACGGCGCAGTTAATGCGGCAAATCTTGACGGCGGCAGTTCTTCGTGTATGTACTATAACGGAGAATATCTAAAGAGCAGCGTTACGTTCTATTACGAAAACTCCTCTTGGCGTTTACCCGCAGGTTTTATCGTAAAATAAAAAAGCAAAACCCCGAAAAGTGTTTTTTCGGGGTTTTATTTTTCATGCGCGGTTGCAAAAAAAATGTGTATGTGTTAAAATAGAAAAAATAATTATTCGGAGAATAAAAATGCAGGATTTCAATTACAGATTTGCCGAGGCAAAAGACGCTCATATCATACTCGATTTTATAAAAAAACTTGCCGAATACGAAAACATGACCGACGACGTAATAGCAACCGAAGAACTGCTTGAAAAATGGATATTCGAGGAAAAGAAAGCCGAGGTAATATTCGCGTTGGAAAACGGCAAAGAGGTTGGAATCGCTTTGTTTTTCCATAATTTTTCGACATTCCTCGGACGTTCGGGCATATATCTTGAGGACCTTTTCGTGCTTAAAGAATACAGAGGAAAAGGCTATGGCAAAGGTCTTTTAAAACAACTTGCAAAAATAGCGAAAGAACGTCAGTGCGGAAGACTTGAATGGTCCTGCCTTGATTGGAATAAGCCGAGTATTGATTTTTACCTTTCGTTGGGCGCAACTCCCATGGACGAATGGACCACCTACCGCTTAACGGGCGAAACGCTAAACAATTTTGCAGAATAGAAGAACAAACATGAAGATTTACGATATTTCACAAGAAGTCTTCTCTTGCGAGGTCTACCCCGACGACCCGAAACCGAAGAAAGAAACTCTCCGTTCCATAAAAAACGGTGATTTATATAATCTTACCGCTTTTTCGATGTGCGCCCACAACGGAACGCATATCGACGCACCCTATCATTTTTTGGAAAACGGTAAAACGGTGGAACAGATACCGCTTCACAAAACGGTAGGGCTCTGCTATGTTGCCGAATTCAACGGAAATCTTGCAGAATCAGATGCAAAAGAGATATATAAATACGCGTTTGACGCAAATCCCGAATCGGCAAAACGCATACTTTTAAAAGGAAACGCGACCGTCACTTCCGATTCCGCAAAAGTTTTTGCACAACTCGGAATAGAACTTATCGGCAACGAATCGCAAACCGTCGGCCCCGAAGATGCGCCTATGGAAGTGCACAAAATACTGTTGGAAAAAGAAGTTGTGTTGCTCGAAGGTATACGGTTAGGCGATGTGCCCGAGGGCGTATATTTACTTAACGCTACTCCCCTTTTACTTTCGGGTGCAGACGGTGCACCCTGCCGAGCGATATTGACAGAGATGTAATTTTTCCACTTCTCGGAAAAGAAAGAGGTTAAAATTCATGAAAAAGTTTATTTCACTTTTAGTGTCCTGCCTTTTGATTTGCATTTGTTTTGCGACTTTTGCTTTTGCAGAAGGAGAAAACTCTGTTAACGTTTACGTCAGCATCGCAAACAAGGGCACACTTGCCGTTGCATACGAAAAGGTAACGGTAACCGACATCGACGAAGACGGCAAAATTACTGTAAACGATACACTTTACGCCGTACATGAGGCAAAATACCAAGGCGGTGCAGAGGCGGGTTACAGTTATTACAGCACCGAGCAGTACGGTCTTTCAATCGGCACTCTTTGGGGTGATAAATCGGGTTGTTTCGGATATTACATCAACAACGCTTCAGCTTGGAGTCTTGAAGACAGCGTTAAAGACGGCGACTACGTATACGGTTTTGTTTATTCCGACGCCGAAAACTGGTCGGACAGTTATTCGTTTTTCGACAAAAGCACTGTTTCGGCTGACAACGGAAGCGAAATCACGCTGACTCTTTCAAAATCGGGATACGATGCAGACTGGAACCCGATAACCGTTGCAGTAGAGGGCGCAACGATTACGGTCGACGGCGTTGATACCGATGTCAAAACCGACGCAAACGGCGAGGCGGTAATTAAGATTACCGATTCGGGAAACCACATTATAAGCGCAAAGAGTGATAGCGAAATTCTTGTCCCTGCGGTTTGCATCGCTTCGGTAAAATCCGAAGAATCAAGCGTAGAATCGGAAATCCCCCAAGCAGGCGACAACAGTTCTCACATAATCTTTATCGCTCTTGCGATCGTTTCGATGATATCCCTCTCGACCGTATCGCTTAAAATGAGAAGAAATGAATTCTAAATTTTTTAAAATTTTAATTTTCGCAATAATCATTTCGTTGTTTCTCGGCGTTTTGCCGTCGAATGCAAACGAAAACACCGCCGAGGATGCATACGCCATCCTCGACGGAATAATTGAATATGAGTTGTCGCAATCCAACGCCGATTCGGCACAAGCCTTTATAAACGGCGCACTCTGCGAAAAAGCAGGGTCAATGTCGGAATGGTACGTGTTGGCACTTTGTCAAAGCGGAAAATATGATTTTTCGCAATACGAACAAGCGTTAAACGGCTATCTCGGCAACAACGAAATCAATTCTGCCTCAACGCGTCTTAAAATGATTCTTGCGCTTGTTGCATCGGGAAGCGAAAGCGAATATATCAATGAAAACCTTGATACTTCTATCGGTAAGCAAGGCATTATGAGTTTGATTTTCGGACTTCATATCCTTAATAACTCCGTCACTTCCGAAAAACATACCGTACAGTCATTGACCGACGATATTCTTTCGCAGCAGTTATCCGACGGAAGTTGGGCGATAAATGGCAAAAACGGCGATGTAGACACGACCGCAATGGCGATTCAGGCGCTGTCCCCCTACTACGAAAGCGAAAATATAAAAATCGCAATCGACAATGCCTTAACGTTTCTGTCCTCAAAGCAAAAGGAAAACGGCGGTTTCGTTATGTACGGCGTCAACAACCCCGAAAGTGCTTCGCAGGTTTTAATTGCACTCTCGTCGCTCGGCATTGATTACAAGAATGACGAACGCTTTATTAAAAACGGCAACGATATTATCGACGCCATTTCGATTTTCAGACTTGACGACGGCAGTTTTTCGCACACCGAGGGCGGAAACAGCAACGGAAACGCTACGGCACAAACCCTTTGCGCAATGGTCGCATATACCCGAATGACAGAAGGCAAACCCCCGTTTTATATTCTTGATGAGCAGGAAAACACTTCCGAAAAAGTCGAAGAAAGCATCGTTTCGGAATCAAGCGAATCAAGCGAAAGCACTTCGGTAAACGATCCCGAAGATACAAAAATCGGCTACAAGTTCTGGGTCATCGTTGCCGTCGTTGCAGTTGCGGTTATCGTATGCATTATTTTGTTGATAAGAAAAAACAAAAACAAACGTAACTTTGTACTTATCGCAATTATTTCTTTAGTTGCCGTACTCTTTGTTGCGCTGACAGATTTTGAATCGGCTGACAGTTATTACAGCAACGCCGAAAGTTCAAAGGAAAACACAATCGGCACGGTCACTATATCTATAAGATGCGACACCATAATCGAAAAAAGCAATGAAAGCCATGTTCCAAAAAACGGAATCATACTTGACACATCGGAGTTTAATATAAGCGAAGGTGACACTGTTTACGATATATTGCTCGAAGCGACGGTGAAAAACAAGATACATTTGGAAACCAACGGAACTTCCGATACCGCTTACGTCGAAGGGATCGCAAATATCTACGAGTTCGATTTCGGCGACCTTTCGGGTTGGATGTATTTTGTAAACGGAAACGAACAGAATGTCGGATGCGGAGAATGTAAATTATCTCCGAACGACAAAATCGAGTGGGTCTATTCCTGTGACATGGGCGACGATTTGGAATAATAAAATAGAAATAAAACCAAAAAGAAGTCACGCTATGTGACTTCTTTTTATGCCATATTCTTTTTATGCGTTGGTAATCAAATCACCGATAGTGAACTTCTTGCCGCGCATTGCAGTAACAACCGCATCAAGTTCGCTCTTCTTATCGCTTCTCAACCACGATTCGGTGTAGCGTTCTACCCACTTTTCAACCTTCGCTTCGTCAATTTCGGTCTTGCCGTCAATAAGACGAGCCATACGGAGGTTGATAATCGCAAGTCCTTCTGCCTGGATACGAAGATCCACGGTAAATCTGCTTTGTACGGGCAGACGGCGGAATTTTTCTGCAACTTCGGTAATACGTCTTGCGTTTTCGATATAAACCGAACTGTCGTCATGCAAAGGTTCGGGGTCGCCCCAAGGAATCATACGGCCTTCAAAGAACGCACAGCAGTATTCAAGCCATGTGAATCCTGCCTGAATACCTGCAAATTCACGGATAAGTTTAACGGTTTCGCCCGAGGGGTCGCCGTAAACGATTTCGGAAACGGCTTTGTCGTACTTTTCGCACATAACCTTGGTC
>JAZRUR010000030.1:0-8934 GCA_045652625.1 Eubacteriales bacterium
GATGAAGAAGAAGAAAAATAAAAATATATAACTATCAAGGAGGATTCCAACGATGGCTGTACCTAAGAGAAAAGTATCCAAGGCAAGAAGAGATAAAAGACGTTCTTCTGTATGGAAACTCGACCTCCCCGGAATGACCAAGTGCCCCAAGTGCGGTGAGTACATTCTTTCCCACCGTGTTTGCAAGAACTGCGGCAGTTACGGCGGAAAAGTAGTTCTTCAGGTCAAGGATAAAGAAGACTAAACGAAATAGCGTGTTGCTGTATCCATGCAACACGCTTTTTTGTAATATTTTGAGTGAATTTTAGGGGTGATAAAAGTGGTCAAAATATTATCGGTAGATAAGGGTTCGTATTCCGAAAAGGTGGGAATCCGTGCTGAGGATTTGATAGTTTCGATAAACGGGAACAGCATAAAAGACGTGCTCGACTACCGTTTTTATATAATGGAGTCGATGCTTGATATAAAGGTAAAGAGGAATGATAAAGAGTTGTCGTTTCTGATAAAAAAGGACGAATACGACGATATCGGACTTGAATTTGCCACCTACCTTATGGACGAAAAAAAGCGTTGCCGTAATAACTGTATATTTTGTTTTATTGACCAAAACCCCAAAGGAATGCGCGAAACGGTGTACTTTAAGGACGATGATGAAAGGCTCTCGTTCCTTCAGGGCAACTATGTCACGCTGACAAATTTAAAGGATTCGGATATCGAGCGTATCATAAAGATGCGTATATCGCCTGTAAATATTTCGGTACATACAACGGATAGCGAGTTACGCGTTATGATGTTGCGTAACCGCTTCGCCGGTGATTGCCTTAAATATATTAAACGCCTTGACGAGGGCGGAATAACGGTTAACGCTCAACTTGTGCTGTGTAAAGGCATAAATGACGGCAAACAACTCGAAAAATCGCTTTCCGACCTAACTGCGCTTAATAATATTGACAGTATTGCGCTTGTCCCTTGCGGATTAACGGGACATAGAGAGGGATTGTATCCATTAGAGCCGTTCGATAAAGAATCGGCATCGGAGGTAATAGATATCGCCACACGCTACGGCGATAAATGCTTAGATGAAAAGGGTATGAGGTTAGTATACCCGTCCGACGAGTTTTATCTCATCGCCGAAAGAGAGATCCCCGATGAGGATTTTTACGAAGGATATCCGCAACTTGAAAACGGCGTCGGAATGATAAGAAGCGATTGGGCAGAATTTGTGGAATGTCTTGAAAATCTGCCGAAAATGGAGTATAATAGGAAAGTAACGGTTGCAACGGGAGAAGCGTCAAGCGGATTTATAAAAACACTTGCAAACCAAGCAACCGAAAAATACAAAAATCTTAAAGTTGAGGTCATCGCGATCCGTAACGACTTTTTCGGAGGTCACGTAACGGTAAGCGGACTTGTAACAGGCGGTGATATAATCGCGCAGTTGAAGGGAAAAGACCTTGGCGAAGAACTACTCATTCCCGAAAATATGCTTCGCGCCGAGGGCGACTTGTTTTTGGATAACGTGTCGGTCGGCGATGTATCGGACGCGCTTTCGGTAAAGGTAACAGTAACCGAGCGCGGAGGCGATAAACTGTGCGAGGCAATGACGGGATTAAAGCGAAAGGACTGATAAAATATGGCTAAAAGTACGGTTGCCGTAGTCGGCAGACCAAATGTCGGCAAAAGTACCTTTTTCAATAAAATAGCGGGAGAGCGTATTTCGATAGTAGAGGATACCCCCGGCGTCACCCGTGATAGAATCTATTGCGACGTTGATTGGAACGGCAGACAAATGCTGTTTATTGATACCGGCGGTATAGAACCTACTACCGAAAATACCTTGCTTAAACAGATGCGCGATCAGGCGCTAATTGCTATCGGCAGCGCAGACGTAATTATATTCATGACCGAACTTTCGGTAGGTGTCACCGCCGCCGACCGCGAAATCGCGTCGATGCTTAAGAAAAGCCGCAAGAACGTTATCGTTGCGGTAAATAAGGTCGATACGATAGGCGACGTACCTGCAGGATTCTATGAATTTTACGAACTCGGGTTTGAAGACGTCATTCCCGTGTCCTCGGTGCACGGTACAGGTACGGGCGACGTTTTGGACTGCGTGGTTTCCTATCTTCCCGATGAAGAAGTGTCCCCCGAGCAGGAAGGCTCTATCCGCGTAGCGGTAATAGGTAAACCCAACGCAGGTAAGAGTTCGATAATCAACCGTATTACGGGCGAGGAGAGGGCAATAGTGTCCGATATCGCAGGTACTACCCGTGATGCAATCGACAGTTTTGTAGAGAATAAGTACGGTAAATACGTTTTCGTCGATACCGCAGGTATCAGACGCAGCGCAAAGGTCGAGGATAGGATAGAAAAATATTCTGTCATTCGCGCTAATGCGGCGGTCGAAAAGGCGGACGTCTGTCTTGTAATGGTCGATGCAAACGAGGGGGTTACCGCTCAGGACGAACGTATTGCAGGTCTTGCGCATAATGCAGGAAAAGCAAGTATAATAGTTATTAATAAGTGGGACTCGCTCGAAAAGGATAACTCGTCGGTAAATAATTTCAAAAAGGAAGTATATACCGCATTGGGATATATGCGCTATGCGCCCGTCGCATTCGTTTCGGCAAAAACGGGACAGCGTGTTGAAAAATTGTATCCCCAGATAAATGAAATTTACGAAAACGCAAACCGCCGTATAACCACGGGTCTGCTAAACGATTTTCTTGCCGACGTAACCGCGCGTGTACAACCGCCGTCGGATAAGGGCAGACGTTTGAAGATATATTATATGACACAAACGGGCGTCACACCGCCTACGTTCGTGCTTTTCTGTAACGATGCGGAACTGTTCCATTTCTCGTATCAGAGATATATCGAAAACTGCCTCCGCGAAGCGTTCGACTTTTCGGGCACACCCATTCGCCTTGTAATCAAGCAAAAGGGCGAAAACCCTAATATTTAAGGAGAAATAATATGAGATATTTATTCGGAAATATTATTCCTTGGCTCGGTTTTTTCGGAGAATGGACAGTAGATAAGAACAATAACGGCACGTTGGTTATTATCGCTTATGCGGTAGTTGCAATCGTTGCCTATCTTTTGGGTTCGCTCAATTCGGCAATAATCGTGTCTAAGTCTAAGTATAAACAGGATATCCGCACGTTCGGAAGCGGCAACGCGGGTCTTACCAATATGCATAGAGTATACGGTAAAGACGGCGCTTTGTGGACTTTGTTCGGCGATATAGCAAAGCAAATAGTGTCTGTCCTTGTCGGCGCATTGCTTATGGGCAGATGGGGCGCATACCTTGCAGGCGGTTTTTGTATGCTTGGACACATTTTCCCTGTGTACTATAACTTCAAGGGCGGAAAAGGCGTTCTTACCGCCGCAACGATGATACTAATTATCGACCCTGCCATTTTCGCGGTGCTCTTTGTGGTGTTTGCGCTCGTGTTGCTAATTACACGCTTTGTTTCGCTCTCATCAATCATGGCGGCTTTTACCTATCCCGCGGCAATAAGTATTGCGTATGCCCCTGCGCATATTTTCGAGATTTCGTTTGCGCTGTTTGTCGGTGCGTTGGTAATCTATATGCACCGTTCTAATATCTATCGTATATTCAATAATCAGGAATCGAAGTTTTCCTTCCGCAAAAAGCCCGAAACACAAAAGGTTTTGGATATGGAAGATAAAGAAAACGACGACGGCTCGATAGATATCCCCACTTCTAAAAAGAAGAAAAAGAAGTAAAAAAGTAAACAAAAACGTTCCGAGGTGAAATGTTAAATGCCTCTTGCAGATAAGGTGCGCCCAAGTAATTTTGATGAGGTAGCAGGTCAAAAACACCTGCTCTCTAAAAACGCGCCCTTCCGTCGTATAATAGAAAGCGGACACCTCCCGTCGCTTGTGTTCCACGGCCCTCCCGGTACGGGTAAAACCACCGTTGCCGAGATAGTCGCCAAAAACGCAGGTAAGGAGTTTTACCGCATAAACGCAACGGTCGCTTCGCTTTCGGATATAAAGGAGATTCTGTCGCTCTCGCATACGCTGACGGCTTATGACGGAATAATTCTGTATATCGACGAGATTCAGTATTTTAATAAAAAGCAACAGCAATCCCTCCTTGAATATGTCGAGGACGGACGTGTTACGCTTATCAGTTCAACGACCGAGAACCCCTTTTTCTCGCTCTATCCCGCGCTGCTTTCGCGTTCAAGCGTGTTTGAATTCAAGCCTGTCGATGCTGAGGATATGCTGCCTGCATTAAGACGTGCGTTCGATATATGTAACCAAACCGAGAATTTGAATAAAGTCTGTTCGGACGATGCACTCCTTGCAATCGCCAACGGTTGCGGCGGCGACGTAAGAAAGGCGATAGGTGCGCTTGAAAACGTGTATTATTCGTCGGATAACGAACTGTCGGTCGAACTCGCAAAGGAACTGTCGCAACGCTCGGGCATACGCTTCGACCGCGACGGTAACGAGCATTACGATTTGTTAAGTGCGTTCCAGAAGTCAATCCGCGGTTCGGACCCCGATGCCGCTGTCTTTTATCTTGCGCGTATTTTAGAGGGCGGCGATCTTATTTCTGCCTGTCGCAGATTAATGGTCATCGCCTGTGAAGACGTCGGACTTGCGTACCCGATATGTATTCCGATAGTAAAAGCGTGTGTCGATATAGCCACCTCTGTCGGACTGCCCGAAGCCTCGCTTCCCCTGTCCGATGCGGTAGTGCTGTTGGCAACCGCGCCTAAATCCAATTCCGCGCACGATGCCTACTTTGCCGCAGTCGAGGCAATAAATAAAGGCAGGGGAAGGGATATACCGTCATATCTGCGTGATACCCACCGTCCCGATGCCGATACGGGATATAAATATCCCCACGTTTATCCTAACCACTATGTCGCCCAAAGGTATCTCCCCGACGATATAAAAGAGGGCGAATTCTACCGCTTCGGCGATAATAAAACCGAACGCGCCGCTTACGAGTATTATAAACTGATACGAGGAATTAAGGAGTAAAAAGCACATGGAGGATTTACAAAAATATCTGCCCGTAGCGCGTAAAGCATTGCTTTCCACTATCGCGTTTTTGGGATATTTGTTGGTAAAATCTTTCCTCTATGGCTTTGTCGAAACGATTTTTCAAAACGAGGAAACCCGACTTTTCGGCTACCCCGAAATATGCTATACTCTCCAAACGGTTTTCGGCTGTTTGATTGCGCTTTTTGTCTTTTACGATTATTATCTCTGCGATAGAATCAAGGAAAAAGAGTTTGTCGAAGGGTACGAAAACGAGAGCGTGTTTTCGCTCAAAAACGAGTTGAAAACGCTTATCAAAACCCCCGAATTTGTAGTAGGTCAATGCGTTATACTCATTTTTTCGTTCGCTCATGACAACGTAACCGCTATACCCACTATTCTGTTCAGCATCATTGCCGAACTCTGGGCGCATAAGAATTGGTTTCGGACAAAGAACCACTTCGAAAAAAAGAAAAAGAAAAAAGGCTTTTACGCCTTTCATCTTTTGTTACATATCGGTATCTGGGTGTTTAACTTCATCGGACTGTCGGTTATCGTCTTATTGCTCAAAACGGGATTCACCCCAATCGTAACTGCATTAAAGAACTATGTTTTGATAATCGTTTCCGCGATTTTAATTCTTTCGGTTGCGGTCTTTGTGCTAAACCGTGTCCGCGCGATAAGGGTGCAGTATAGACTGATACGTAAACTAAAACGTTTGTCCCAAGAAAACCGCATGAAACTCACCTTGCCGAAACACCCCTATATCTCGCTTTTGCGCCAGAAGTGCGAAAATTTCACGCTTGAACATAGAAAATTAACCGTAAAAGGTGTGCTTGTCCCCACGTTATTGCGCAAAACACCGCTTTACTTTTTGGGTAACGGTATCGTTCAAAGAAGTTATACGTATTATTTCTTTAAGATAGAACTCTTTTCGAAAAATAAGTTTATTAAGTATTCGTTCCCCGAAACCAAGCACGGCGAGAAGAAGATAATCTTGCTTTCTCCCATTCCGCGACAGTTTTATCTCGCTAACCGCGATTATTCAGAGGACTTAAAAGCCACCGTGGTTGATAGCGCATACCAAGTAAAAGGTGCGCGTAAATTTCACATTTCTTTCGCCAAGGGCGACGTTGCCGAGGGTGATAACGGCTCGACGGTGGATAATGCGCTCATATATAGCGGAAGCGCGTTTTGTAATTATATTGAAAGGCTAATTGATGAAACCTAATCAAGTTCGTCTTTTAATCTTAGTAACGCTTTTGCTTCCTTGCGCGAAACCGTCACTTGCGTCAAGCCTAAAGCGCGTCCCGTTTCGGATTGCGTAAGGTTTTTAAAATAACGTAGAAAGATAATTTCGCGTTCTTCATAAGGTAACTTTTCGATCGCCTGTTTCAAGGCGATCTTTTCATTTATTTCGGGCGTGAAATCGACACCGATTATGTCCTCGAGCGTACCGTCTTCGCCAATCTGCTCGGAAAGCGAAATGGTAGAAGAACAGGCGCTTATGCATTCGACCACTTCTTCTTCGCTCAGACCGCACATTGCAGAGAGTTCCGAAACACGCGGTTCGCAACCGTTTTGAGTAATGTATTTCTCGCGCGCCGCCATAACCAAAGCGCCTCTGCGTTTGAGTTCACGCCCGACTTTTATCTCGCCGTCGTCGCGCAGAAAGCGTTTTATTTCGCCGATAATCAACGGAACGGCATAGGTCGAAAACGCAGTCCCGCGTGATGTGTCAAAATTGCGAATGGCTTTAAGCATTCCGATATGCCCGATTTGGCATAGATCTTCGTAGTCGACCCCGCGCCCCGTAAAACGCAAAGCGATCGAACGGACCAATCCCGTGTTTTCGGTCACAAGCCTGTCTAACGCCGTTCTGTCGCCGTCTTTCGCACGGGTAATAAGAGCAGTTTTGCCGTCGTTCACCGCCCGATCAGCCTCTTTTCAAGCGTAACGATAGTGCCTTTTCCGAGTATGGATCTTACCTTTATACCGTCGGTAAAAGATTGCATTATAGTAAACCCCATTCCGCTTCGCTCACCGTCGGTGTCGGTAGTGAATAAAGGCTGCATCGCCGTTGTAACGTCGTCGATACCGCAACCTTTGTCCTTGATTTTAATAATTATCTTTCCGCTTTCTAATAGTTTGCATTGTATGTATATGTAGCAAGTTGACTTGTCATCAATCCCTGCATAGCCGTGAACGATAGCATTGGTCACCGCTTCGCTGACGACAGTTTTAATGTCCGCAATAGTTGCAATACTCGGGTCGCATTGCGAAGCAAAAGAGGCAACCGCCGACCGCGCAAAGTTTTCGTTTATACTCTTTGCGGCAAACTCTATTTTCATGGTGTTGATAACTTTATCCGACATTTTAAACTCCTTTTTCTATTTTCAGAATCTTGTCCATTCCTGCAATTTCAAGTATACGGTATGCGGCTTGAGAAGGGTTTTTGATAACAAGAGTGCTTCCGACTGTTTGGCACTTTCTCATTCTGCCCATAACCAACCCCAACCCCGAAGAATCGCAAAACGAAACGCCCGAAAGATCGAGCCCGAAACGGATAGGCTGTTCGGTTTCAATAATACTGTCGAGTGTGTCGCGTGCAAACTTTGCGTTGTGGTGGTCGATCTCGCCCCGTATAAACGCAACGGTGGTGTCGCCGCGTTTTTCGCTTGTTATCTCCATTAAATCTAACTCCTTTTAACGTTTTTTATATTGTATCATTCTTATTTGTCGCATTCTGTCAAAGAGTGCGCATACGGAAAATAAAAAAAGAGCGTTGTGATATCACAACGCTCAAGTCTATATTAATTGTATACTATCTCGTCCATGTTCCATTCCGCGATCAGATAAATAACGTAATCGGGCTGTTCTGTCTGGACAAGATCTCTCTGCCAGGTGTAGTTCCACATTCCGACGTAGTGGGTCTTGTTCATTCTTTCGGGAAGAATGTCATAAATACCTGCACAGTAGGAATCGCGGTAGACGACACAGGAGGGAAGTTCGCTTCTGTTTGTGTCGAATATTTTTTCTTCGGTGGTAAGGTCGTTGTATATCAACTGCATACCGCGGTAGCGGGGAACAGAGGTGATGTTGCCGACGTCTTCGAAGTCAAATTCTCTGTAATATGCGTATTCCTTGACCATTTCTTGCGGAATCCCTAAGTACAAACACGCATCTGCGCTTATGTAATAGTCGGCAGTCCAGGTGAACTCGTCTAACTCTCTCGGTTTAGCACTCGGGAATTTTTTCGCGATGTGGTCGAATAACTCTCTGTATCCGATATACGCACCGTAATCCGCCCAGTGGCTGTCGAGTTTGTAGTAAAGCGGCATCTCGTCGTTCTTGTGCAGATTGAAAACGTTTCTAAGGTCGATAACCGTCGCACCGCCTTTTTCGAGCCCGTCCATTACCTGATCAAGCCTCGTTTGTCCCGTGCCTTGGGGGTAATTGTCGGGAACAAGTTCGGGATATGTGGTCATCGGAGAGGGAACTATCATGTAGATAATCTCGGCTTGACTGTTGTATTTGCGTAACTCGTCAAGTCTGCTTTTAACGCGGGTCGATAGATTTTTGATTACGTTTTCTCTGTATAGATTGTTGCCGACAAAATCGGGCACCATTTTTTCGAGAAAGAATTGAAACGCGTTGTTACTGCCGATAGCCCTTGTGCCGTTGTATGCAGGAGAAACGGGCTTTGCGTAATATGTACGGGGTTCATCGTATTCAACGCCTTCTACCGTTTGTGTAAAGGTCACTTTGTGCGACGAGCCTTTTTTGGTAAAGGACATCTCAAACCAACCCATGTAAGAATCAACGGTAAGGCTTTCCTCGCCGATTTTCGCGGTCACCTGTGCGCCAAGCGCACATCTGCCAATCATAACAAAGGTAGGCGTTTGCGTG
>JAZRUR010000031.1:0-30488 GCA_045652625.1 Eubacteriales bacterium
GTTATACCACGGTCAACCGTCCAATGAATCGCATCGTAATATTCGGAAGTAGAGGGTACATCTTCAAACTCGGTCTCGACATCCATGTCGTATGCGTAGCAACGTATAGAATGGTGTCTAAACATTATTGCAGCAGCACTGGTGGAATCTGCAGGAACACGGCAGTTGCGGTAAACAACATCGTAAGCAAGTTCGCCGCCGAAATCGTAGTAGTTGTTTTTTGCCACGCAGTTTCTAACAAGGAAACTATCGGCGTATGTTGCAGGGTAACGATTTGAACCGCTGGGTTGGAATCTGCCTTGATGTTCAAAGAAAACACCGAATTTTTTGTTGCCTTCTGCGTAACAGTTTTCGATAAGTATGGATTCGCCGTCTACATAACCTGTTCCGATACCAAATCCCGAAGCACCGCCGTTTGCTGTGGTTGCCAATTTGCCGTTGTTATACGCTTCGCAGTTGGTAATTGTACAGTTAACAGGACAGTCCATACCGAAACCGGTACCGTCGGTGTTTCTTACAACTACATTATCGTAATCGCAATCTTTAAATAGGTTGATCATGAAACCTTTACCGGCGGAAGTATATTTCTGTGCATTAGAATGCTGACCGTCGATAACCAAATCTCGGAAGTCGGAATTAACAAGATATTGAGGGTTAGCACAATCGCTATCGGCGTATTCGTTAAAGTAGAACATATCCAAACCGCCGGCGGATACACCTACAGGCATTAAAATCGTAGAACGACCTGCACCGACAACGGTTACGTTGTCTTTAGGCATACAAACGTATTCTTCATTTTTACGCGCGTTAAGTCCTTGAGAGGAGAAATAGAACGTACCGGAGGGAATATAAAGAGTACCGCCGCCGTTTGCATGTGCTTCATCCATGCGTTTCTGCAGTTCTTTGGTGTTTGCAGCCATAGTAGCAGCAGTCATATCATCAGAAACAAGGTTGACCACCGTTGCACCGGCAGGGACTTTTTCTACATCAACAACGCCTTGAATTATAAAATTCTTCAAGCAGTGTCTTTTCACGAGAATATAGTCTTGTACATCAATGCGGTCATCTTTGTTGACGTCTGCACAAACCTCTTGCGCGAAATTAAGTTCATAGGTGTTTAAGCAAGAGCGCTTAATAAGGACATAGTCGGAAACGCCAATACCGTTGTCGCCGTCGACGTCACCAAGCGGGTAAGTAACGATTTTCGCGTGTACATTAATAAATGAAAATAAGAACACAAAGGATAACAAGAGTGAGACCACGGCTTGCTTTTTCATAAATGCCTCCGTTACAATTCATTAAAATAATAAAGTATGTTTCCATTTTTTATAGTATAACAGAAGTTCACACATGATTCAATAGGCGACAAAGAAAAAACACAATGAAACTTGTTTGATTTGGAAATAAATAAGCCTGTATACACATATACAGGCTTGTTTACTTATTTTTCCAAACTCTTCATTGTGGGGAAGAGTAGGACGCTGGGAATAGATTTTAACATGATAATATTCAATCGTTTGCGTATTTCAAAACTCGCGCCGGAACTCCTACAACTATTGATTTTTCGGGCACATCTTTTGTCACAACAGCCCCCGCCCCAACTTTTGCACCGTTCTCGATTCGGACACCGCCGATAACGATCGCACCGGCCATAATTGTTACATCATCCTCGATTGTCGGTGCCTCTGTGCCATTATAACCAATCGTTACTTGTTGATTGATGCAGCATCTTTCACCGATTTCCTTGGCTGCTACAATTGTAGAAAAACCATGTTGGAATGAAAAACCACCGCCGATTTTTTCCGGAGGCATATTAATGTAGCATGATTCTAACGGCCTGAAAAACAACCAAGTCGTTGCATACATTACCGGATTTCTGTGTAAACGATTCAGAAATATATTGCGGTATACTTTATCAAAGAGCAAAATGTATCCCAGTTGCAATATCTTTTTCTCATTTGAGATATTCGGGAAATGTATAAGCCACTGTTCGAGATCCATGCTGCATTTTTCTCTGAATTTATTATTGTTCCAAAACAAATATATAGGTAAAATGCGCCATAAGTTAAGGTATACAAGTAATCTTTGGGCTTTTTTCATTGTGCAACTATCCTAATTTTAAACACAACTTCAATTTCTAAACGCACAGTATTTTAACCCAAACTCTTCATTGTGGGGAAGAGTAGGACGTCGCGTATTGCTTGAGAGTCGGTAAGCAACATACACATTCTGTCGATGCCGTATCCGATACCGCCTGTGGGAGGCATACCGATTTCGAGTGCGTTGAGGAAGTCTTCGTCGGTGTGGTTTGCTTCTTCGTCGCCTTGCGCAAACTGTTCTTCCTGAGCGGCGAAACGTTCGCGCTGGTCGATAGGATCGTTAAGTTCGGAGTAGGCATTTGCCATTTCCCAACCGTTCATAAAGAATTCGAATCTTTCTACGTAATCGGGGTTTTCGGGTTTGCGCTTTGTAAGAGGAGATATTTCTACGGGGTGGTCCATGACGAATGTCGGTTGAATTAAATGTTCCTCAACAAATTCTTCAAAGAAAAGATTGAGAATATCGCCTTTTTTGTGACGCGTTTCGAACTCTACGCCTTTTTCTTTCGCAATAGCACGCGCCTCTTCAAGTGTGTGAATTTCATTAAAATCGACACCCGAATACTTTTTAACCGCATCGACCATAGTAATACGTTCGAACGGTTTGCCGAGATCCATTTCAACACCATTGTAACTGATCTTGGTAGTGCCAAGCACTTCATTGGCAACATGACGGTACATGTTTTCGGTAAGGTCCATCATGCCGTGATAATCGGTATATGCCTGATAAAGTTCCATAAGAGTGAATTCGGGATTGTGACGGGTGTCAAGACCTTCATTTCTGAAAACTCTGCCGATTTCATAAACACGTTCCAAACCGCCTACAATAAGACGCTTAAGGTAAAGTTCAAGCGAAATACGGAGTTTTAAGTCTTCGTTAAGCGCGTTGAAATGGGTTTCAAACGGTCTTGCCGCCGCGCCTCCTGCATTGGCAACAAGCATGGGGGTTTCAACCTCAATAAAGCCTTGCGTATCAAGGAAACGGCGGATAGAACTGATGATTTTCGAACGCTTTATCATGGTGTCCTTGGTTTCGGCATTCATGATAAGGTCTACATATCTTTGGCGGTAACGAAGGTCGGTGTTTGTAAGACCGTGATATTTTTCGGGAAGGATCTGCAAACTCTTTGAAAGCAGGGTTACTTCGGTAGCGTGGATCGAAATTTCACCTGTCTTGGTGGTGAAAACCGTACCCTTTATACCTACAATATCACCTATGTCAAACTTTTTAAAACCTGCGTATTCATCAACGCCGATGCTGTCACGTGCGACGTAGCATTGGATCAAACCCGGAAGGTCCTGTACATGACAGAATGACGCCTTGCCCATGATACGCTTGGACATAAGTCTGCCGGCGACCGAAACTTCTTTGCCTTCGAGAGTTTCGTAGTTGCTTTTTACTTCATCGCTATGATGTGTAACATCATATTTAGTTATAACGAACGGATCTTTGCCTTCTGCACGAAGGTCGGAAAGTTTTTGACGGCGTACTGCAAGAAGGTCGCCTAAATTAATTTCCGCGTTTTGCGGAGCATTGTTCTTGATTTCGTCGCTCATAATTTTTAACTGCCTTTTCTAAAAATACAAAAACACTTTAATAAATACAAAGCGTTATTTGGAAATATCGGTAATTGTGTACTTAACCATACCCATGGGGGTTTCTACGTTGATGCTGTCACCCTTGCGCTGACCGATAAGAGCCTTGCCCAAAGGACTGTCATCGCTGATAAGGAACATGATGGGGTCTGCTTCTGCGGTCGAAACGATCTTGTATTCGGTTTCTTCGCCGTCATCAATATTGTGGACGGTAACTTTGTTACCAACGTTTACCTTATCTGTGCCGAGTTCGGAATCGTCAAGCACGATAGCGTTTTCGAGTGTGGCTTCAAGATGTGCAATCTTGCCTTCGATTTCAGCCTGTTCATTTTTTGCTTCATCGTATTCGCTGTTTTCCGAAAGGTCGCCGTATGCTCTTGCTTTTTGGATCGCCTGAGCAACTTCCTTACGTTTTACTGTTTTAAGATACTCTAATTCCTGTTCGAGTTTTTTGAGACCTTCGTGTGAAACGATAATTTGCTTTGCCATAAGTGTTTTCTCCCTTTATATCTGTTAAATATTCAACGTTTTTATTATATAACAATAATTGTGATTAATTTGTCGCATCGAGAAGCGATATAGCCTTTTGAAGTTGGGTATCTTCATCTTTGGGCATTTTGAAGAAACGGTCGATCCATTCTTCGTCAAGTTCGATTTCATGATCGGGTTTTATGCCGATTTTATCGTAACTTACGTTCGAAGGCGGATTGTAGAACGCCGTCGAAAGTTTAAGCGCACTTCCGTCAGACAGCAGACGGGTTGTTTGCAACGTGCCCTTGCCGAAAGTGGTGGTTCCGACAATATCGGCGAGTTTGTAATCGCGCAATGCGGCTGTGAACAGTTCTGCAGCCGAAGCGGTTCCGTCGTTACAAAGCACGACCATGTCACCCGTAATACAGTTTGAATCGGAGTTGTAGGTTTTGGTATTGCCGTTTTTATCAACAATATTTATTATCGGACCTTCGGGCAAAAGTAGGTCGAGAACCGCGTTTATTTCTTCAAGATAACCGCCGCTGTTGTTGCGTACATCAAAGATGAACTTTTCGCAATTTTCGCTTTGCGCTAAGGCGATCTTCTTTGTAAATTCTTCCGAAACCGCGGTATCGGCAAACGAAAGTATACGAATATATGCTGTGTTGTTGTCAAGTTTTTCGTAAAGTACGTTTTCACTTGCAACAGCCCCTCGTGTAACCGAAAAGTCTATCCTTTCGTTGTCGCGAAGCACCGCGAGTTTTACGTCTGTTCCCGATTCGCCGCGGACTGCGTCAAGCATATCGTAATAATTCTTGCCGTCTGCTTCTATGCCTGCAACGTTAACAATTATGTCGCCCTTTTTAAGCCCCGTCGATTCTGCAGGAGAATTCGGGATCACACCGAAAATATAAATGCCTGTGGTGTCAACATCAAAAGAGGCGTGAACACCTATTCCGACAAAATTGCCGTCACCCGAATCAAGTAACGAAGCATATTCCTCTGCCGTAAGATATTGCGAATAAGCATCGCCGATAGAAATTGCAAGTGCTTTGTACATGCTTTCCCAAAGGATCTCCGTATCGTAATCGTGGACATAAGACCCTTCAAGCATTTCAACCATTTGCGCAAGTTTGGTGTATCTTTCGCTGTCATTGCCTACAAGTTCAAATAAATCTTCGAATTTTTCGTATTCCGACGATTCAAGCCGATTTTTGTTAAGTTCGGCTTTTTCTTTTATTGAACGGTATGAACTGACCGCAACAAATGTCGTTATACAGACAACGATCGAGATCAAAATGCAACTGAATGGTGTTATTCTTTTTTTGAACATTAAAAACCTTCTTTAGATTGAATGCGTATTAATATACTTTCGGCAGGTATTTCGCGGGGTCTACATAGTTTCCTGCTATAGAGGTATATGTATTGGTGTCTATAACGCTGATATGCAAGTGGTCGCCTGTTGAACGTCCGGTTGTTCCGACGTAAGCGATAACCTGACCTGCTTTTACGCTGTCACCGGCTTTGACTTCGTACGTAGGACGTCCGCTTCTGCCTGTGTTATCGCAGTGTGCGTAAAGCGTAGAAAGTCCGTTGCCGTGATAAATAACAACACATTCGCCGTAACCGCCGTTGTAAGAAGCGCTTGTAACAATGCCGTCTTTACATGCCATTATCGGAGTACCTTTAGCACATGCGATATCCATGCCTTTGTGGTATTCGGTAGTGGGTTTGCCGAACGGGTCATTACGCCAACCGAAACGGCTTGTTACGCGGTAACTTGACGTTTTGACCGGCCAGATGAACGGTGCGTTAGAATTGAATAATGCCAAACGTTCTTCTTCCAAAGACTTTATTTTAGCCTTTATGGAATTGATTTGAGCGTTCTTTTCGCCGTATTTTACCGTAAGATCCTCGGAATTGAGGTTGAGTTCTTCGGCGATAGTTTTAAATTCCTCTATTTTGCTTTCTCTTTCAAGTTTGGCGCGGTTAAGTTCGGTGAGATACTCATCGTACTTCGACTGTGTTTCGGACAATTCGGCATCAAGCACTTCAAGGTCGGCCATGGATATCTCGATGTTCTTGATAAGGTCATTCGCGGCATTCATAATATCGTTATAATTGTCGCGGCGCGTAAGATAGTCCGAAAGGTTTTCGGAAGAAAACAGGAGTTCAAATGTGTTGACTTCGCTGTTTTCATATATGAACTGCATAAGTTTTTTATACATCGAAACGCGGTAATCGTAATCTTCTCGAATGATAGTGATTTCGCTTATGACTTCTGCGCGTTTCATGTCATAGGAGTCCATAATTGCTTCATTTATGGATATTTCCAACTCCAAAGCCTCTATTTCGCCTTGATACTGTGTCAACAGCGCGGTGGTTTGTCCCGATTTGCCTTCGAGTTCGGCTATGTTGGCAGTGATTTTCGAAAGTTCCGCCTGAAGTTTTGAAAGTTGTGTTTTATATGCGTTAATTTCGTTTTCTATATCAAAGATAGACCTTGCCTCGGCTTGTTCATAGGGAACATTGATCGCCGTTGCGCCGAATATTGTGATAAAACACAATAGGAATATCAAGGCTCTTTTTATTGTTTTTGCCATTTTTAAAACTCCTATTAAGCCTTAAGATATTTCTTAAGTGAAATGCTGGAGGAAATGATACCTGCAAAAAGACCGATAGCAAGGAAACCGATAGCCAAAAACATAGCATATTCGTCCCAGAACGGCGCGGAGATTATACCGCTTGAACCCGCAGTTCCTGTTGCGGAGGATATAATGTCTTTGAGTAGGTATTCGTAAAGATAGAATTCAATACCGAACGATATGGCGGCAGAGAATACACCGATTATAACGCCTTCAACAAGGAACGGCATACGTATAAAACTCTTTGTTGCGCCGCATAAACGCATGAACGTGATTTCGTTTCTTCTCGCGAACACACCGAGTTTAATGGTGTTCATAATAACGAACAGCGAAATGAGGAGGAATATTGCCATAAGCCAGAGCCCTGCAATATAAAGGGTGTTTTTAATACTCATTACGTTGCCGTAAAGTTCAACATGGTCTTTTATATCTTCTGTTGCAATCGCATCTATGGCATTGCCGTTTTTGTCGGCAATCTTTATTGCGTCGATCTTGCTCTTGACCTTGGTTACTTCGTCAAAATCAGAAAGATTGATAAAATGAATACGGTAACTCGGACGTAAAGGGTTGTCCTCTACCGCGTTGACTATGCCTTCGTTTTCGCCCTCGTCGTGGCCGTGTTCGTCGTCAAATTCAAAAATCGCTTTTATCCAGTCTTCGTCGTACATTTCAAGCATCATGTCAAGATGCTCGTCAGCCGAAACATAATAAAAGTTCTGACTCTTTTCATCGCCGTCGTTTTTCTTGGGAACAAGCATGTCCTCTTTCCAACTGTCGTCAGTCCAGTCGATTATCGGAGAGGCATTGCAGATAACGGCAAGTTCCTTGCCTATTTCAATAATTTCCGCTTCGTCATAATCTTTATCAAGCATTACTTCAATAACATTAAGATTATCAATAGCGTTAAAGTTTCTGTCGATAGTGTCGATAACGAGATAAAATGTACCGACAAGTATCATACAAGCGATAAGAACAAGGATAGACGCTGTGGTCATGACGCTGTTACGGAAAACGCCTTTAAATCCTTGACCTATGTTATAAAAGAATACACTCGGCTTCATTCTGTAAAGTCGCCTCCGATCTTATCGGACACGATACTGCCGCTTTCGATCCGAATAACTCTTTTTTTGTATTGTTGAATTATGTTCATGTCGTGAGTGACAACAATAACCGTTTTGCCGAGTTTGTTTATCTTTAATAAGAGTTCCATAATACCCTCGGTCATCTCGGTGTCGACGTTGCCGGTAGGTTCGTCTGCAATTATTGTGTCGGGGTTGTTAACGAGCGCACGTGCAAAAGCAACTCTTTGCTTTTCACCGCCCGAAAGTTGGTCGGGGAAAGAGTCACCTTTGTGGCCCAATCCTACGACGTCAAGGAAAAAAGGAACACGCTTTTTAATAAGAGAGGGTTTAGCGCCGACAACGCGCATTGCGAAAGCGACGTTTTCGTAAACTGTCATTTTTTCGAATAACTTGAAATCTTGGAAAACCACGCCCATAGTACGGCGGAGTTTGGGTATTTTCCAAGAACGTATTTTTTCAAGATTAAAACCGTTGACTTCAAGTCTGCCCGACGAAAGACGTTCCTCGCATATAAGAAGTTTTGTGAGTGTGGTCTTACCTGCACCCGAAGGACCTACGAAGAACACAAATTCGCCGTCGTCTATCTGCAACGACACATTGTTTACAGCGGGGTTGCCGTTGCTGTATTCCATTGAAACGTTATCAAATTTTATCATCGTCAGTTACCAAATCAATAAATCGAGGGTTTGCTTATGAGATATTTCTTAACCATAAGCGCAACCTTGAAAGTGATAGCATGTTCAAACTCGCGTAGGTCAAGTCCGGTAAGTTTCTTTATCTTTTCAAGACGGTATACCAAAGTATTGCGGTGTACGAATAGTTTTCTTGACGTTTCGGAAACGTTTAGGTTGTTGTCGAAGAAAGCATGGATAGTCTGTAAAGTTTCTCTGTCAAGACTTTCGAGCGAACCGCGCTTGAATACTTCCTGCAAGAACATTTCGCAAAGGGTTGTAGGAAGTTGATAAATAAGTCTGCCGATACCGAGGCTTTCGTAGTTGATAACATTCTTTTCGGTGTCGAATACCTTGCCGACTTCAAGCGCAACCTGTGCGTCTTTGTAAGAACGTGCAAGTTCTTTTACGTTGGTGACGACAGAACCGATACCGATGTGTACTTTAAGATAAAATTCCGATTGAACTGTGTCGACAATGCTCTTGGCAATAAGTTCAAGCGATCTCGGATCGGAAGCCGATTTGAGTTCTTTAACCAAAACGATATCCGATTCGCCGACGTTGATAACGTAATCGTGAACCTTGTCGGGGAACATATTTTGGATAACATCGTAAGGAATAACCTCGCCCGTGTTCATGAATCTGATAAGAATTACAACACGGTTGACTTCGCTGTCAAAGCGAAGTTCTTTGGATTTGATATAGATGTCACCGGGAAGAATATTGTCAAGAATAATATTCTTTATAAAGTTGGTTTTGTCGTATTTTTCGTCATAAAGAGTTTTTATGTTAGAGAAGGAAACCGAAAGAAGTGCGGAAATGCTCTTTGCAGTATCGTCGCCGCCTTCTACAAAAACGATGTATTCAATTCTCGCGTGTGAACCGATAGGGCGGTAGGTATATTCACCGATAACGAGAGTTTCATAATTGTAAGAAAGTTCGTCAAGGATATCCTTATGAACGCTTCCTATTTTTGAAAGTTGACTACAAGCGATAACCACGCCCTTGTCATCAATAATACCGATTTCGCGGTCTACCGCTTCTCTCATTTGGTAGATTAAACCTTGAAACAACTTGTAACTCATTTTTGACTTCTCCTTTATGTTGTTGCAAATTATATAAACTTCTTTATAATCATATAGATTTTATCTTAAAATGCGATCAAATGCAAGTGGTTTTGCAAAAATATAACAAAGAAAAACGGCAAAATTTGTATAAAATGCCGCCATTTTTGTTAAAATTGCCATTTGCTTCCAAGTTTATGAATTTTTTGTAAACATAAAAAGGTGCAAACGCCAAGACGTTTGCACACGGTTTTTTATGTATTATTCCATTTCAAGCAAGACACTAATGGCGGAGAGCACGTATCCGCTTGCGGTTTCGGTACGCAATATTCGTTTTCCCAATCCCGCAAGAGCGATGTTGTTTTCTTTCGCCAATGCCGTTTCCTTTTCGCTTAATCCGCCCTCGGGACCGATAAGAAATCCTATTGTTTCGGGTGCATTGTTTAAGAGTTGCCTAACGGGAAGTGTACCGTCGCCCTCGTAGCAGATAAAGCCTATATCTTTTTCGGTAATTTCTTTGATTGCGGTTTCATAACTTATAATTCCGCGAACCTCGGGTATAATATTCCTACCGCATTGTGCGGCGGCGGATTCGCTGATTTTTTTCAATCGCTCAAGACGTTTTGCAAATGTTTTTGAGTCGGGACGTGCAACACACCTTTCGCTCATAACGGCGACGATCTCGTATGCGCCCAACTCAACTGCTTTTTGTATAACGGTGTCAAGTTTGTCGCCTTTGGGGAAACATTGATAAACCGAAACGCGAAACGGCATTTCGCTATCGTTTTTTTCTGCTTCTCCGAGTGTTGCATAAAGCCCGTCGGCAGTTATTTCGTCAATAACTGCATTGTATGAATTTCCGTGCATATCGCACACACGAAGCCTGTCGCCCTTGCTTTTGCGAAGTACGCGAAGCACATGGTTTGCATCAGAACCGCTTATAAAAGCGCGTCCGTTTTCTATACAGTCACTTGCGATATAAAGTCGCGGAATAAACGCCATATTTTTGCCACCTCCGTTAGGATAAATCATTATATACCAAAAACAACGATAAGTCAATCACCGTCGAAAATAGGCGCAATTAGACGAACGCTGTCGTTCGAAAGTTGAAAATGCTATTGACAATCTATGGTTTGGGTTGTAAAATATATATGTAAAAATTATTTGTGCCGGAGGTTAGTTATGGCCGATAATATGGAAAGAGAAAACATTTTCACGCTTACCGATGAGGAAGGCAACGAAAGCGAATTCGAACTTTTGGGCGAACTCAATATTGACGACAATACATATCTTGCTCTCATTCCGCTTGACGGAGATGAGGACGAATATGTTATTCTAAAGGTAGAGGTTGACGAAAACGGCGATGAACTTCTCGTTACTATTGATGATGATGACGAGTTTGACAGTGTAGCCGATGCTTTTGAAGATACTTTCATGGGCGAGATCGACCTTGACGGAAGCGTAGAAGAATAATTTCGCAAACAACCTGCGAGGTTTGTGCATAGTTTTAATGCGAGGAGAGTTGAACATAAACGGTTTTAAACCCCTATTTTCGACTATCCTCGCATTAAGACTGTTCCCTGTGTAAAAACCCACAATAATGACAGGGAGCCCATATTCCGCTGGGGTGAAGCAGGCCTCCCGTATGCATTCTGCGTACGGACGTTGGAAGCACTAAAGCATCGGAGAGGGCACCCACCTGCACAGAGCAGGGTTTCATTCTCACGGGGGCACGGCCTTTGCGGGTTAAGGAAATTTAATGAAAAAGCGATCGGCATTGGATTTTGAAATCGTGTGCACGGTCGCTTATTCTTTATTTTGGAGTGGTAGGTATGGATAAGATTTTTGATTATATCGAAAAAAATAAGGAAAAATATCTTTCTTTTTGGATAGATATATGCAACCTTGAGGGAACTGCCGAGGATAAAAAGGCAATGGACGCGGTCGTCGGCAAAATAGAGGAATTTGCGCGTGGTTTGGATATTTTTGTAGAGCGTGTTCCGTTTGATACGTGCGGAGATTTTTTGATAGTTGATACGTTGCATACGGCAGAAGAAAGCGGAGTGTGTTTCTTGGCGCACATGGATACCGTACATAAAAACGGCGCGTTTGGATATCCGCCCGTAAAAAGGGACGGGGATAGACTTATCGGACCGGGCGTTATTGACTGTAAGGGCGGTATTCCGATTGCTTTGCTTGCAATGAAAGCGCTTGCAGATAGCGGATATGATAAGAATTGCCGTCTGCTTCTTACGTCTGATGAAGAAGTAAGCAACCGTTTTGGCGGTGAACGTGAAATGGATGTTATAAAACGCGCGGTCACGGGATTTAAAGCGGCGTTTAACTGTGAGGTATCGCGCGAGGGGGAAGTGGTTGTTTCGCGTAAAGGCATATTGCGTTACCATATGGATATAACCGGCAAAGCCGCTCATGCAGGTATAGACTACTTTAACGGAGCGAGTGCCATTCGCGAGGCAGCACATAAGATTCTCGCACTTGAGTCGCAAAGCAAGGCGGGCGGTATTACCTATAACTGCGGTATAATCAACGGCGGTACGATGTCGAATATCGTTCCCGAACATTGCGAAGTTACAGTCGATGTGCGTGTGTCCAACAGCGAAGAATTGGCAAAAGCCAAGTCGGTTTTGGAGGAAATTGCAAACAAGTCCTATGTAGAGGGCACAAAAACCGAGTTTGTTTTGGTATCCCAACGTCAACCCATGCTTCATGATGAAGAAACCGAGAAACTGTTCCAACACCTTAAAGCCACTTCCGAAAAATACGGCTTGGGTACTCTTACACCTATCGAAAGCGGAGGCGGTTCGGATTCGGCATATACCCAACTTGCAGGAGTGCCGAGTATATGTGCAGTCGGCGCGACGGGCGATTATTGCCATACCGTGAACGAATATGCGGATATAGATTCGCTCACTTCACGCGCAAAATTACTCGCCGCCGCAACACTTGAAATGTAAAACGTAAAAAATCCCCGAAACTTTTTGGGGATTTTTTGTATTATTTTTTAAACATTTCCGAAAAGTCTTGGATATAATCGACACAGGCGTTTCTTATTATTTCTTCGTTTGATGCGTTTTGCAAATCGTAAACGCCGACGACGTCAAACCCTGCGTTTGCGGCGGACAGTACAGATGTCATGTTGTCTTCGAATACAAGACATTCTTCTTTTTTGAATCCAAGGCGTTCTGCGGAATATTCGTATATCTTCGGAGATTCATGCTTGTATATCTGAACATCTTCGCAGTCTGCATAAAATTCAATTAAATCGTCAAAATAGGGATGACGTTTGAAAAAACCTTCCGAAAGTCTGCGAGGCGTGTCCGAGGCTATACAGAAAGGAATGCCGTTATCATGAAGCAATTTCAAAAACTCAACGGCATGTTCCTTGGGTTCGATTACAGTGTTGTATTTTTCGTAAATATATTGAATAAAAGAACTATGTTCCGAAATATCTTCGTCTGCTTCTCGGCGCCAGTACATCATGGAATCAATCAATGTACCGTCCATGTCAAAAATCAATGCCTTTTTGCCTTTTAGATATTCTTTTTCGGGGGTTAATAATTCGTTTAACGTCACTTTTTTGCCTCTTTTGATAAAAAAATATACTTTATTATAACTTATCGGATGTATTTTTTCAATAATTCGTAAGAAAAATAGTTTTAAAAAGCGAAAAACCCTTGCAATGAGGATAAAGCGGTGATATAATATTAGGAACTGAATTTCGGAGGTGTTTCTGTATATGGCAATAAAAGAAACCTTAACACGCGTTTTCGATATTTATGCCGACCCGCAAACATACGGCGGTAAAACTGTCCGTATCGGCGGCTGGGTAAAGACTATTCGTTCGTCCAATGCGTTCGGATTTATCGAACTTAACGACGGCACTTATTTTAAAAATATTCAGATAGTTTTCGAAAGCGATATAATAGATAATTACAAGGAAGTTGCAAAACTTAATATCTCTGCGTCTATTATTGCAGAGGGTGTTATAGAACTTACTCCCAATGCGAAGCAACCGTTTGAACTTAAGGCGAAGTCTGTAGAGATAACAGGTGAATCTACACCTGATTATCCTATTCAGCCCAAACGCCATTCTTTTGAATTTTTGCGTTCTGTCGCGCATCTACGCCCCCGTGCGAATACATTTAACGCCGTTTTCCGTGTGCGTTCTGTTGCCGCACAAGGTATCCACCGTTTCTTTGCGGATAAGGGATTCGTTTATGTAAATACCCCCATTATTACTGCAAGTGACTGTGAGGGTGCGGGTGAAATGTTCCGCGTAACCACGTTGGATATGGATAACCCTCCGCGCGACGATAAAGGTAATATAGATTATTCCAAGGACTTTTTCGGAAAATCCGCTAACCTTACCGTTTCGGGACAGTTGGAAGCAGAATGTTTCGCACTCGCATATTCTAATGTATATACATTCGGTCCTACTTTCCGTGCCGAAAACTCCAATACTGCACGTCATGCGGCTGAGTTTTGGATGATCGAACCCGAAATTGCTTTTGCCGACCTTGACGACTATATGACACTTGCCGAGGAAATGACTAAATACGTTATTAAATATGTCCTCGACAGATGTCCTGCCGAAATGGAATTCTTTAATAAGTTTGTCGATAAAGGTTTGCTTGACAGATTAACTGCGCTTGTAAACAGTGATTTTGTACGTGTAAGTTATACTCAGGCTGTTGAAATTCTTAAAAACAGCGGAATGAAGTTTGATTATCCTGTTGAATGGGGTTGCGATCTTCAAACCGAGCACGAACGTTATCTTACCGAAACGGTATACGGCAAACCTGTTTTCGTAACCGATTATCCGAAGGAAATAAAGGCGTTCTATATGCGTCTTAACGACGACGGAAAAACCGTTGCGGCAGCCGATATGCTTGTACCCGGTGTCGGTGAACTTATCGGCGGTTCTCAAAGAGAGGAACGCTTGGATATTCTCGAAGCGCGTCTTGCAGAACTCGGTCTTAATAAAGAAGATTATTGGTGGTATCTTGACCTTCGCCGTTACGGTGGCGTAAAACACGCAGGTTACGGCTTGGGATTTGAACGTCTTATAATGTACATTACGGGTATAACCAATATCCGCGATGTTGAACCGTTCCACAGAACTACCGGAAGCGCAGAGTTTTAATTTCTTTATAGTATCTAATCCCTATTTGGTTATTTAGAGGTATCATGTAATGAATATCATTGAACTTCAAAAGAAATACGAAGAATATAAAGCACTCGGGCTTAAACTTGATATGTCTCGAGGCAAACCGGCGCCCGAGCAGGTTTCCACAATGGAACGTCTGCTTACCGCCGTAAAATGCAACGAAGAGTGTTTTTCCGAGACCGGCGGCGACTGCCGTAACTACGGCGGCTTGGACGGCATTAACGAAATGAAACGCCTTTTCGGAGAAATTCTCGGCGTAACCTCCGACCATATAATCGTAGGCGGTAACTCCAGCCTTAACCTTATGTACGATACCGTTGCACGTTCAATGCTTCATCCTGTTGAAGACGGTTGCAAACCTTGGTCGAAGTACGAAAAGATCTCGTTTCTTTGCCCCGTGCCGGGTTATGACAGACATTTTGCGATATGCGAATATTTTGATATCAATATGATCAATATTCCTCTTTATGAGGACGGTCCCGATATGGACATGGTCGAATCGCTTGTAGCGTCTGACGAAACTATCAAGGGTATGTGGTGCGTACCTAAGTACGCAAACCCCTTAGGATGTACATATTCTGCCGAAACGGTTCGCCGCATTGCCGCGTTGCGTCCGAAAGCAAAGGACTTCCGCGTTTTCTGGGATAACGCATACGTACTTCACGACCTTACCGAAACCCCCGACGAACTTGTCGAAATCTTCTCGGAAGCCGAAAAATACGGCAACGAGGATATGTTCTTTGAATTTGCATCTACTTCAAAGATAACCTTCCCCGGTTCGGGCATATCCTGTATGGCATCAAGTCCCCGCAATATACAGCGTATTCTCAATGCGTTGAAGGTTCAGACTATCGGACACGATAAACTCAATCAGTTGCGTCACTCTCGTGTGTTCAAGTGTTATGACGATGTCATTAAGCAAATGAAGGTGCACATGAATTTGATCCGTCCCAAGTTCCAGATAATTTACGAAGCGTTTGAAAAAGGCTTTGTCGGTTATGACGGAGTTTCGTGGACCACTCCCAACGGAGGTTATTTCTTCACACTTTCGCTTCCTAACGGAACTGCAAAACGTACGGTTGAACTTTGTGCCGAGGCGGGACTTGTTATTACACCTGCAGGAGCGATGTTCCCCTACGGTATCGACCCCGAAGACAGCAAGTTGCGTATTGCACCGACATTCCCCTCGTGCGAGGAACTCGGAGTTGCGGCAGATTTGCTTACGGTTTGCGCTCGTATCGCTATCGAAGAAAAGAAATAAACAAAAAAAGAAAATTCCCATTCATTGTGAATGGGAATTTTTTGTATGCATTTTTATCATTCGTAAAAATTCATCGGGTCTACGAAAACGCCGTCGATACTAACCGCATAGTGGAGCACGGTTTTTTCGTTTGTAAATCCTGTTGTACCTGCTTCTCCGATTATTTCGCCATCGGTAAGGGTATATCCGGTGCGGACGTTAAGTTCTTTAAGATGGTAGTAATATGTATAAATACCGTAACCGTGATAAACGATCACTGTGTTTCCGGTAGGAGCGAGAACGCCGCTGAATACTACTTCACCTGCTTGTGCCGAACGGATAGAGGTTCCTGCATCGAGTTCGTAAACGACACCTTCGCAGATACGCTTGTAAGATTCTCCGGTCGAACCTGTTGTGCCGAAGTTTATTTCTTGACCAAAGGTAAATGCAGGGGTCTTTTTACCTGCGGGATAGTTGAATTTGCCCGTCGCGAAATTGTAATAGTCGTTTTCGGGACGTTCGGCAGTTACTGCAGCGATAGCCGATTTGAAGTTTTCCATCTTTTCGGTTGAAAGCATTGCGCTGTATTGTTCTTCAGACACGCTTATAGGTGTCCAAGTATCGCTGTCGTTGGTGGTTATATTGATTTTTTCTGATAAGATATTTGAACCTGCGGTACTTATGTCAAGCGTGTATTCGCCTGAAGCGGTATCAAGTCCGATAGGCAATATTGCAACGCCCTTGCCTTTTTCGGTCATGCCGAAACCTAACGTAGGAACTTCAAGAAGTGTATCTAGCGTTATTTCCTCGTCGGCGTTAAGGTGCGATGCATTAAGAATAATAATGTCACCTGCTTTGTAGTCGTGATTTGTTAACGGTTCTATTTCTGCAGGGATATCGTACAGGATGTTGAACTTGTATTTCGCCTCTCCCGATGCTTTCGCGCCGTTCATGCTGCTCCACTTTGCGGTAAAGGAAACCGAAAGTTTAGTATCGAACGAAAGGTCAAGTTGGGAGATATCGGTAATAGTATATTCGCTTCCGTTGTCGGCGATATATGAAATATCGGTCATTTCGTAAGGTCTTGTATCAACGTCGGGAGTAAATTGGAGTTTGTTTTCGAATCCTTTTTTGATCACGTACGTTTCTTCGCCCGTAGCAAAGTTTTGGGGAGTATAAGAATATTTGTTATCGTCTGTCTTGTAGTAGTTCCACTCGCATTCTAACGGAGCAACTTCGTAAACGTTTTCTCCGCTTATTACTGAAAGGGTGGGAAGGAAGTAAGACGAGTAAAGATAATCAAACTCACTTCTTAAAAGTAAACTTCTTGCCGTTTCGGTCTCAAGTATAAATAAATCGCCCTCTGGACCTATCAAAAGACAACCGGAAAGGTTTAACGAAGGGTAGAGTTTGTATTCAAGCGGTGAATCACCGGGGTACAATGTTATGTAAACCGCTTCTTCGCCCGAAACGTCACGCATAGCCGAACTTATCGGAAGCGATTGTTTAATCATGTTGATGAAAAAATCAACGTCGTCCTGCGACGTATAAATTGCCTCATCTGCTCCGGGAGTATCTAATGTTACTCTGTCAACGCTATCAAGCGAAGAATAATATATAGAAAAACAGAGGATAATGGCAAGTGGCAAACACAAAAACGCCACGAGAAAACCGTTGCCTTTGTTTTTATGTGTACGATTTGCCATGGTAAACCTCCGAATGTCATATTTCTACAATATTTTATAACATCAAACGAATTATGTCAATAGTTTTTAGCGGTTAATATAAAGCGTTTTTGGGTATAAATAAGTAAAATATTTATTAAGAGGAAAATAATGAGTAACGCTTATGAAGATTTTTATAACGGAGTAGCAGAGGCGTTGTCGGATTGCGAGGATTTTGTCTGCCGAGAAAGCGGAGTTAGCGGCGCACGTTTTGCGTTGATGTTCATCAAAGGGATAACCGCACGTGATTATATTTCCGAACGGTTACTGCGCCCCATGATGCTTACGGATATGAGAATTTTTGACGGCAATTTCGGATCGCTTGTTGAAAGTCCGGTTCTTGCTACTCCCGAAAATCCCTCATCTGCCGCAAAATCTATTGTAAAAGGCGAAGTGCTTATCATTGCCGAAAGTGAAAAGGGATTTTTCTGCACACTCGCGAATGCTCAGTATACTCACGGCAGAAGCATAGTCGAACCGAGCAGCGATGTAACGATCCGCGGTCCGAAAGCCGGTTTTGTAGAGGATGCAGAAATAAATATGGCGCTCTTGCGAAAATATATCCGTACACCTGCGCTTAAATTCTGCCGATTCACCGTTGGGAGCGTTTCCGAAACAAAGGTGATAATGGTGTATGTTTCGGGTCGTGCGGACGAGAAGTTTGTAAGCGATATAAGTAAACGCATAAGTGAATTAAAAGCCAATGTAATAACCGACAGCGCAAATATAAGCATGTTGTTAGACGGTAGTAATAATTCGCCGTTACCTACCTGCGGAAGCACTGAAAAAGTGGATAAAGCGGCATCGAAACTCATGTCGGGCAGAGTAGGACTTATTGTTGACGGAAGCCCGTTTGTGCTCACGCTGCCGTTTCTTTTTGTCGAGAGTTTACAAGCATCTGACGATTATCTTCATACCCCTTATTATGCAACATTCATACGAATACTGCGCCTTATCGCGTTTGTCGCCGCGATATTTTCACCCGCAATACTCTGCGCCGCTGTCAGTTATAATTATTCGGATATGCCGCCCGAACTTTACGGTATAATAGCGGAATCGCGAGAGAATATACCGCTTTCGTTTTTTTGGGAGATAGTTGCAATACTGTTACTTTTCGAACTGCTGCGTGAGGTTGGGGTACGAATGCCGCGTACCGTAGGCGAGGCGGTTGGGATAGTGGGTTCGATAATACTCGGCAATACTGCGGTAGAGGCAGGTATTGTTTCTTCCGTCGGAGTGATAACCGTAGCATTTTCGGCAGTATGCGCATTTATAACCCCTGCTTATATGTATGTCATCGTCATTGCAAGGCTTATTGCATTATTTCTTGCCGAAATCTTTGGGATATACGGCTTGGGTCTGTCTATGTCGATTCTTTTGGTTATGCTTTGCGGAAAACAGAGTTTCGGAGTGCCGTATATGTCACCTCTTGTGCCGTTTGATAAAAAAGGAATGCAGGATTTTATATTCAGTTGGCCTAAAAAAACCTTGGGCAGAAAAGAAAACTTGGAGCGTAAGAAATGATTTTTATCTGTGCAATTATACCGCTTTCCTGTGTTGCTGTCGCTCTTTCGTTCGGGGGAGCGACAGCCGCGTTTTCTTTGATTCAAGTTCTTATATATCTTCCTCTTTTTGCCAAGGTTGGTAATATTAATAGATTCAGAGTATTATTGATACCTATATGTATAACATCGGTAATTATGCGTTTTCTTTCGATTTATACTGCCACCAACGGGTCGCTTGGGGTGTATGGAAGTTTGTTTCTTGTTGTTGCCTGTATTGCGCTGTCGGGTTGGGCGGCGTATAACGGCGACAGTGCAATGTATTCCTCGATCCCGTTGTTTTTCATTTCGGTCATTCTTGCTTTATATGTTGTAGCAGTTTCGTTTTCCGAACCGTTGCGCGAACCGTTTGCTGCACCTTCTGTTCTTGAGCGCGTTTCTGCACTAATCTGTCCGCTTTCGTCGTGCGTTGCATTTTCCGCACTTGCACAGTTTCCACCGATCAAAAGGTATAAAGGCGCACTTGTCGGATTATTGGTTTGCGCGGTATTTTTGCTGTTTCAAAGCGCAGATGCCGAGTTTGGATTCATAAGCGTTCCATTGGCGATTGTCATGTCGGCTTTGGAGATAAAAACCGTCAAGAGTGTCATTTTGAAACCGAAAACCGAATAGTTATGTTTTGGTGATTATAATATGTTGTTGAACAAAAAAACAAAATTTTCGGTTTCCGAAACGCAGATAAAAGAGGATATTGTGACACCCGACGGTGATTTGCTGTTGAAAATAAACATTAGGTATCCCGATATCAAATGCGCAAAAAACGACCCGTTGGCAAAGTATGCCAAAAAATTTTATGGCGATATTTCGTCTGCATTTTTGGAGTTCGCGAAAAAAGAACTGTCAAAAGCGGCATTGTCTGCCTATAAAGCAGGTGTCGAGACTTTTTTGCCCTATTCTGCCGTGATGCGTTATGTTGTTACATTGGAGAGCAAAGATTACCTTTCGATAATGCTTGATATTGCGGTGTCCGACGGAATCAATCCACCGTCTGTCGAGCGGAAAACGCAGGTGTGGGAACGCAAATACGGTTCAAAATGCCGGCACTCGGATTTTATTTCGAAAAAATCGCTTAAGGCTCAAGTTCCCGAAACAGACAAGAAACTCTTCGACTATGAATTATTTGTATTGCGAGAGGGCGGAATGGAATTTTTCATAAGAAATAGTAACAGTTATTCTTCGGTGTTAATAAAAGTGGAAGAAACCGACAAAAAATAGCGAAAAGGTATTTACTTTTTGAAATGATATGTTATAATTTAGACAGACTTTTAAAAGGAGTTGTTTAAATTATGAAACAGATTCGTCTTGCAATTCTCGGTCAGGGTAGAAGCGGCCGCGATATTCACGGTCTTCACCTCAAAAAGGATACCGAACGTTTTAAGGTAGTCGCTGTTGTTGACCAAATGCCTATCCGTCGCGAAAGAGCGGCAGAAGAATACGGTTGTGACGTTTATGCCGATTATCGCGAAATTCTTTCCCGCGATGATATTGATATGGTAGTAAACGCGCTTCCCAGTAATTTGCACTTTGAAGTTACCAAAGATCTTCTCGAACACGGCTTTAACGTACTTTGCGAAAAACCCTTTGTTCCTACTGTAGAAGAATATGATATTCTTGTTTCTATCGCAGAAAGCAAGAATCTTAAACTTATCGTTTTCCAACAGAGCAGATTTGCTAACTACTTCCTTAAGGTTAAGGAAGTAATCGCTTCCGGCGTACTTGGCAGAATCGTTCACATCGGCGTTCAGTTCAACGGCTTCGCAAGACGTTGGGACTGGCAGTGCTGCCTTGATCTTAACGGCGGTAACCTCGCAAATACAGGTCCTCACCCGCTTGACCAAGCACTCAATCTTCTCGATTATTATGACGGTATGCCTCAGGTATTCTGCCACATGGACAGATGTAACACCTTCGGTGATGCGGAAGATTACTGCAAACTTATATTGAAAGCACCTGACAGACCTATTATCGACCTCGATATTTCTTCCTGCGACGCATATCCTGCATATACCTATAAGGTAGAAGGTACTCGCGGTACACTTAAGGGCACAATGGCTCATATCGATTGGAAGTATTTCAAGGAAGAAGAAGCACCCAAGCAGCAACTTATCCGCGAAAGCCTTACAGCGGGCGAAGAAAAACTCCCTGCTTACTGTACCGAATCGCTCAACTGGTATGAAGAATCTTGGGACGGCGATCCTCAGGCTCCTTTCATTGCTGCAGTTCAGACTTACTACGATCAAGTATATGCTCTCCTTACCGAAGGCAGAGAACATGACATCAAACTTCATCAGGTACGTCAGCAACTCGCAATTATCCGCGAAGCACACAGACAGAACTTCTAATAATTAAGAAATAATATAAAAAGGCTCGTTTTTTGAATAAAAAATGAGCCTTTTTCTTATTTTTGCATAAAATAATAAAAGAATCAAATGTACGGAGTGATTGCTTCATGGAATACTTTGCAGGTGCGAATACCAGACACGGATTTGTCTCTCTTTTTGACGAATGTTTTAAAAACACCGAGCGTTTATATATTTTAAAAGGTTCAAGCGGATGCGGTAAGTCCACATTGATGAGGCGCGTGGCAGGTAGGGCACAGAAATTAGGTTTGCAGGTCGATTATATTTATTGCTCTGCCGATCCCGAGTCTTTAGACGGCGTTATTTTGCCGACTCTCGGCATAGCGGTTGCCGACGGTACTTCGCCGCATGTCATGGACGTGAAATATCCCTGTGTGCGCGAAACAATAATTAATTTAGGGCAATTCTGGAACGAATCGCAACTGATGCCCAAAAGGGAAGAAATTATCGAACTAACCGACCGAAAAAGTGCGCATTATAAAAATGCATATAAGTGCTTGTCCGCATTAGGTTCGGTAGAAGATATGAAAAAACAACTTCTTTCACGTACTCTGATGCGTGATAAAATGGATGCGATAGTATTTCGTATTGCCGAAAGGGTAACAGGTCGTAAGGGTAAAACAAGATCGCTTTTCGCAACCGCGTTTACTTCAAACGGATTGCAAACCCTGCCTGTTTTTGGCGAAGTGAAAACTTTATATCACGTAAACGGTAATTTGTCGGAACTGTTCATGTCCGCTTTCGTTCGTGCGGTCAACGAACTTGGAACTTCATGTATTATATCTAATACTGCAATCGACCCCTCAACGCCCGATGCGGTGTATTTTGAGGAAACAAAAACGCTTGTCACTAACCTTGCAGTACCTCCGTGTAAATCGGCATCGGAAGAAAAGACGATATCAACTTCGCGCTTTACCGATAATGCCGTACTTGCTTCGATACGCGCAAAACTACGCGCTCTCGAAAAACTTTCAAGCGAACTTTTGGCAGAAGCGAAAAACGAACTTGCAAACGCAAAATCGGTTCATAACGATATCGAACGGATTTATATTCCTGCTATGGATTTCAAATCGCTTGATGAATATACTTTTGAGTTTATAAACCATATTTTCTCGGAATAAATAACCGTTTTCTGCCATATATATCAACCGAGAGGAAGGTAGATATATATGGAAAATAACAAAAAAAGAAATCCCTCTGTCAACGGACAAAACCCCTTTATCTGTGCATTGATCGGAGGCGGAATTTCGTTTGCTGTGATGCTTTTGACGGCATTGGTGTTCCCGCTTGTTGCGCTAAAATTGAGTGACCCGAATGCGACGGCTATGCCGATATCGTGCGTGTGCGCCTTTGTCGGCGCGTTGTCGGGTGGATTTATATCTGCAAAAAAATGCGGACATTCGGTCATTCAGGTGGGCCTTATGTCATCGGGCATAACGGTTTTGCCTATGGTGTTAGTTTCGCTTATTGTTCCGGGAAACGGTAATTTCGTGTCCGCGTTGATCATTATAGCAATAATCGTTTCGGCATCGTTGCTCGGTTCGTATGCGGTTATGAAGATAAGCGGAAACCGTAAACGCAATATGAAAAAGGCCATGAAGCGTAGATAGAAATAAGCCCCTTGATTTTCACTGCCTTTCATGTTATGATGTATTTGAAGATTATGATGTGTTTTTTTTTGAAAGGGGTGTGTGATATGAGGCTTCAGGAATCGGGCGAAATGTATCTTGAAACGATTTTTGTTCTTTCAAAGACGTTGCCCACGGTACGCGCTATTGATATTTGCGACTATCGCGGTGTTTCGAAACCGAGCGTGTCACGCGCCGTCGGCATATTAAAGCAGGGCGGATATATACTCTGCGGTGATGACGGCGGACTTGCCCTTACCGAATCGGGACTCAGTGTTGCCGAGAAGATCTATGAAAGACACACCGTACTTACCAAGTATCTCGTTTCGATAGGTGTCGATAAAGATATCGCATCGGAGGACGCCTGTAAGATAGAACACGTCATAAGCGAAGAAACTTTTAAAGCGATAAAGAAAACCGTAAAATAAATATAAAATGAACATAAAACGGACAACTGCTGTTTAAATGGCAAGTTGTCCGTTTTTTTATTGAGGATTCCAAATTTATGAAAATAAATGTATTTTTACCTCGCATATAAATAGTTGTTTTACATAAATTAAACTCGATGCAAAATCAAATTCGAAAGACAGGAAGCATGGAATGAATAGCAGAAGGTCAAAAAAGATTATTGCAGTATTAACGGCGGTAATACTTTCGTTTTCGTTAGGCGCATCGGTTGTGGGGAATGTCGGTGCGGCACCGATCGATAATACTTTAGAACTTATACCCGGCGGAATGGCGTTCGGGGTGAAGTTTTTTACCGAGGGTGCAGTAGTGTTAGGCACAACAGGAGTCGAAACCGCGTCGGGAATGGTAACACCTGCAAAAGACGCAGGACTTCGCGCAGGTGACGTTATCGTCCGTGCAGGCGGAAGTGAGTTCGAATCGGCAAACGATTTGATATCTATCATATCGGGTTGCGGAGGCAAACCGATCGTGTTGGCGTATATGCGCGACGGGGTAGAGGAGAAAGTGACGGTAAACCCTGCTCGCGACGTTGCAAACGGCGCTTACCGTATCGGTGTCCTTGTTCGTGATTCGACGGCAGGAATAGGTACAGTAACGTTCATAGACCCTCAAACACGCGATTTCGGCGGTTTGGGACACGGGATATACGATTCCGAAACGGGAACGCTTCTCCCTTTGGGACGCGGCGCAGTAGTTGAGGTCGATATAACAGGTGTCCAAAAAAGCGAACGCAACTCGCCCGGCGCATTAAAAGGAAAATTCGGACGTGTTGCCATAGGCGAACTTTGGGACAACTGCGACGAAGGCGTGTTCGGAAGATTGAGCGAACTGCCCGATACGTTTTATGAGCCGATGCCTGTCGCTGCAAGAGAAGAATTGTCGGAAGGCAAGGCGAAGATACTGACCACACTTTCGGGACACGAAATAGAGGAATATGAGATCGAAATAGAACACATCTATACTAAATCGGGATCAACAAAAAACTTTCTCATACGTGTAACAGATGAACGGCTTATCGAAAAGACGGGCGGAATAGTTCAGGGCATGTCGGGCAGTCCGATAATCATGGACGGGAAACTAATAGGCGCGGTAACTCACGTTCTTATCGACGATCCTTTGCACGGTTACGGAATATGTATAGAAAACATGTTCGAATCGGCATTTGACGTGTCATCTGATACCGAAGCGCTACCCATAGCGGCATAAAATACTGCATACAAAAAGGAGGACCGCAGGTCCTCTTTTTAGTTTTCGCGTATTTTGCGAAGTGTAAAATACAAGTTTTTGCGACAAAAATACAGAAAATACGATTAGCAGAGCAAAAATGCGACATTCGACAAAATGCGACAAAAAATTACAAATTTCGCATAGAATTTCGTCGTGTATGCGTTTTTTATATAAAAAATATGCATGAAATGACGAAAAATGTATTACGAAAGTTTGAATAGAAAGCGTTTTTTTGGCTAAAATCTATTGCTTATGGTATATTTCATATGCTAAAATACCTTCACAGAAAATAAACATACAAGGAGCAACAATATTATGGAAAAACCGAGGGTACTCGTAGCCGACTCGAATGCCGAGTTCAGAAATCAATGTGTCCAAAGTCTTAGACGACTGGATATAGAAGTTGTCGCAGAAGCGGCAGACGGTCAGGAAGCATTTGCAAAAATGGTCAGAACAAAGCCGAATATTGTAATATCGGATCTCTATTTGGCAAAAATTGATGGTGTCGGTCTTATTCGCCATGCTAAGAAACAACTTCCTGACGATTTTCCTGCGTTCGTTATGCTTGCATCTTTTACAAGCCAAAACCTTTTTGAAGAATGTTGCGAAGCCGGTGCGGCATACTGTATGCTTAAGCCGATCGACTTCAATACTCTTGCCGACCGCATAAGACGTCTTGCAGATAAAACACGCAGACGCGGTGCGGCAAAAGTTCCCAACAGAGAGGAAAGCGATTTAGAAGCACAGGTTACTAAGATAATTCATCAAATAGGCGTTCCTGCTCACATAAAAGGTTATCAATATCTCCGTACCGCAATTATCATGGCAATAAATGACAATGAAGTAATCAATTCGGTGACAAAAATCCTTTATCCCTCGGTTGCAAAACAGTACAGCACGACAAGTTCACGTGTTGAACGCGCTATTCGTCACGCTATTGAGGTTGCATGGGACAGAGGCGACCTTGATGTGCTTAATTCTTTCTTCGGCTATACCGTTCAAAATTCACGCGGAAAGCCTACAAATTCCGAGTTTATAGCGATGATAGCAGATAATTTAAGACTTAAAAACAAGGCGTTCGCAACAGTATAAAAAAATTATAACGGAAGCAGGTTAAATACCTGCTTCTTTTTATTGCGTCACATGGGGATTATATCCCCTTAATAAAAAAGATTATAACCCCCATAATAATAAATGTCAATAGGGGGATTATAATATTATGATAATTTTCGATAAATTATGGAAAACCATGCAAGATAAAGGCATGTCCACATATCAATTACGCGAAAAGTGCGGAATCGACAGCAAAACCGTAAGACGTTTAAGGGCGAATGAAAACATTGAAACCAAAACGATAAACAAACTTTGTGCTAATCTTAACTGTCGTGTTGAGGATATTATGGAGTTTGTGGTTGATGATGAATAAATTGTGCGAAAACACTTGACAAATATGGAAACTTGTGTTAAACTTTCATTTGCCGCATGTATGGGGTCTTTTAAGTTGCGTTAACGCACACCCACTAAGCAGCGAGTCTTAAAGAAAGGAATTGGTGCTTACAAATGTTTGCAATCGTGGAAACAGGCGGAAAGCAGTACAAGGTTAGCGAAGGCGATATCATCTTTGTTGAAAAACTCGGTATCGAAGAAGGCGCAACCTACACCTTCGAAAAGGTTCTTGCTATCGCCGATGATAACGGTTTTGTTGCAGGTACTCCTACCGTTGACGCTACCGTTACCGCAAGTGTCGTTAAGAACGGCAAGGGCAAGAAGATTCATGTAATCAAATACAAGCCTAAAAAGGATTCCAAGAAGCATATCGGTCATAGACAACCCTATACCAAACTTCAGATCCTCAGCATCTCTAAATAAGAGATGATAACCGCTTCGTTTTTTAAATCGAACGGAAAATTAGTTGGTTTCCGCATCAGCGGTCACTCGGGATATGCAGAATCGGGAAGCGATATCGTTTGCGCTGCCGTTAGTGCTATGACGATGCTTACGGTGAACAATATCACCGAAAGTTTCGGTATTCTTTCAACGGTTACAGCCGAGGAAGAAAGCGCAACTATTGATTTCAAACTCGTTCTCGAGGATGAACGCGGATGTATTCTTATTGCAGGGTTAAAACGCGAGTTGGAAGCCCTTGCAAATGATTATCCGAAGAATATTCGGGTAAAATAATTTTATCGAAAGGACCTAAAAACCATGCTTAGATTGTCTATTCAGTTCTTTGCACATAAAAAAGGTGTCGGTTCTACCAAGAACGGTCGTGACAGTGAATCCAAGCGTCTTGGCGTTAAAAGACAGGACGGTCAGTTTGTAACTGCCGGTAACATTCTTATGCGTCAGAGAGGCACCAAGATTCACCCCGGCAACAACGTTGGCCGTGGCTCTGATGACACCCTCTTCGCTCTCATCGACGGTAAGGTTAAGTTCGAACCGATGGCAGGCGGAAGAAAGAAAGTCAGCGTATACGCTGTAAACGCAGATTAGTTATTAATTAAAGAAGAGCAGTCGGGTGTTATTTAACCTGACTACTCTTTTTTGTTTTTTATTTGTAGTTTTATTTTGGAAAAGAATGAGAAAAATATCTTTGCCGAAATAAAATTTCAAAACGAGAAAAAGGAGGATTTTGCCGTGTTTATAGATAAGGTTACAATATATATAAAGGCCGGAGACGGCGGAAACGGATGTGTTTCGTTCCGACGCGAAAAGTATGTTGCCAAGGGCGGACCCGACGGCGGTGACGGCGGACGGGGCGGTAATGTTGTTTTTGTGGTTGATGAGGGCGAAAACACGTTGCTTAACTTCAAATACCGCCGCAAATTCGTAGCCGCAAACGGCGGAGACGGTATGGCGAAAAAGTTTTACGGCAAAAGTGCGGAGGATTTAGTTATCCCCGTACCTCCCGGAACTGTGCTGCGTGACCCCGATAGCGGACTTGTTATCCATGATATGTCCGACGGTCTGCCTTATATCGCCGCAAAGGGCGGACGAGGCGGCTGGGGCAACGTGCATTTTGCAACGCCTACACGCCAAGTGCCCCGTTTTGCCAAAAGCGGAACAAAGGGCGCGGAACGCAATATAACGCTTGAACTTAAAATGCTTGCAGACGTAGGCTTGGTAGGATTTCCGAACGTTGGTAAATCCACGCTTCTTTCGGAGGTTACCGCCGCACGTCCCAAGATTGCGAATTATCATTTCACGACCCTTGCTCCTAACCTCGGCGTTGTTACGATTTACGAAAAAAGTTTTGTCATGGCAGATATCCCCGGACTTATCGAGGGTGCTTCGGACGGCTTGGGTTTAGGACACGATTTCCTTCGCCACATAGACAGATGCCGTCTTATACTTCATGTATTTGATATATCTGCATCCGAACGTGAAGATCCGCTCGAAGACATTTTAAAGATAAATTCCGAGTTGGAAAAATACAGTCCCGAACTTGCATCTCGTCCGCAAATTCTTGTTGCGAATAAGATTGATTTGGGCTATTCCGAAGAGCATCTTGAACGCATAAAGAAATATGCCGAAGAACAGGAATGTGAACTTTTCCTTATCGCAGGCGGATTAAGCGAGGGTGTGGGCGAACTTATGAAAGCCGTTTCGCAGAAACTCTCCACACTTCCTCCCATGACATATTACGAAGAAGAATACGTAGAAATACCCAAGGAAACCGATATGTCGGTATCCGTCGAAGTGGTTGACGGCGTATACGTCGTTACGGGCGAATGGCTTATCCGTTTGTGCAATGATGTTAATTTTGATGATTACGAGTCGCTTCAGTTCTTCCAACGTGTTCTGCGCGATAAAGGCGTTATAAAGGCGCTTGAGGACGCGGGAATACAAGAGGGAGATACCGTTTCTATCTACGATATAGAATTCGACTTTATGTATTAATCCTCGGTAAATACGCTCTCTATAAGTTTTTCGCACCCGTCGGGCGAGTATTTCCAGCGGTCGATGTGATCGATTTCGGGATACTCGTAGTCGGGTATTGATGCTTCTCTGTCGCTGCAATCAATTATTGCGAGTTTGACTTTCATTCTGTCGGGTATGATGTTTTTGATAAACACAGCCGCGCTTTGACCTACCTGAACGTCGGGACGGCATTCGGCAAGTCCTGCAAGGTTCGGCGCAAGTTCTATAAATACTCCGTAATCTTCGATAGAACGCACTATACCTGCGGCGGTCTGACCAGACGTGAATTTTGAGGCGTTTTCTTCCCATGTACCTAAAAGTTCGCGGTGGGTAAGAGTTATTCTTCCAAACTCGTCGTCGGTGTTTTTTACGACTGCGCGTATTACCTGCCCGTTACGGAACCTGTCGCGCGGGTGTGAAATACGCGAAACCGACATACAGTCTATCGGCAGCAGAGAAATTATACCGCAGCCGATATCGCAAAACGCGCCGAACGGGTCAAGCCGTGTTATACGTGCTTCGATAACGTCGCCTGTGCAAAGATGACTTATCTTTTCGCGCATACAGTCGCGTTGAGCATCTCTGCGTGAGCATATAACTCGCGGTTCGCCGTAACTGTTGCGTTCTATACCGATTATTTTAAAGCAAATCGGTTTTCCCACGCGCGAGATTATCGCGATGTCCTTTTCGGGAAGCCCTTTTGCCGTGTAAACACATTCGTTGCGCGGGATTATCCCTTCGATGTCGCCGATTTTTACATGAAGATGTCTGTCGTGGTCGCAAAGGTAACTTAACCCCTCCAAAATAATACCCGAATCCATAGCGGATTCAAGTGTATCGATGCTTTGTGTATAATAGCGGTTGCGCTCGGATTTAAGCAATTTACCCTCGTAACCGTATTCCTGCTTCATAAACAATCTCTCCTTAAACTTTAATTCCTTAGAGAATTTATATAACTTCGGAGGCAAAACTATGCTTGATAAACTCTCACAAATTGAAAAAAGATATATCGAAATAGAAGAAAATCTTTCATCGCCCGAGGTTATGAACGACCTTGAGGGATATAAGAAATATATGAAGGAGTATAAGAATCTTCTTCCGATCGTGGAAAAATTCCGCGAATACAAATCGGCGGAGAGAGATATTGCCGATGCGGAGGAAATATTGTCTATCGAAGACGATTCGGAACTTCGCGCACTTGCCGAAGAACAGAAAAATGAGGCAAAGAGCAAACTCGAACCTCTTATGGACGAACTTCGCATATTGCTCCTTCCCAAAGACCCCAATGACGATAAAAACGTTATTATCGAAATTCGCGGCGGCGCAGGCGGCGAGGAGGCATCTCTCTTTGCGGCGGTGCTTTACCGTATGTATACGATGTATGCCGAATCATCGGGATTCAAGGTGGAACTTTTAAGCGCGAACGAAACCGAACTCGGCGGTTTTAAGGAAGTTTCGTTTATGGTAGAGGGAGATGGCGCATATTCCCGCTTTAAATTCGAAAGCGGTGTTCACCGCGTCCAACGTGTACCCGAAACCGAG
>JAZRUR010000032.1:0-4890 GCA_045652625.1 Eubacteriales bacterium
GCCTTCAATAGCAGCAAGGTGAGCAACCGCACCAAGGTCCATTACTTCTTGAACATTGGATGCACAAAGCATAGCGAAACCGGTCTGACGGCATGCCATAACGTCGGAATGGTCACCAAAGATATTGAGTGCGTGAGTAGCAAGGCAACGAGCCGATACATGTATAACACCGGGAAGAAGTTCACCGGCAATCTTATACATGTTAGGAATCATAAGGAGAAGACCTTGAGATGCGGTATAGGTGGTAGTAAGAGCACCTGCCGCGAGAGAACCGTGAACGGTACCCGAAGCACCGCCTTCAGACTGCATTTCTACAACCTTAACGGTTTGACCGAAGATATTCTTTCTTCCTTCGGCAGACCATTGGTCGGTAACTTCAGCCATGGGAGAAGAAGGGGTGATAGGATAAATACCGGCAACTTCGGTGAACGCATACGACACGTGAGCCGCGGCGGTATTACCATCCATTGACAACTTTTTTCTTGTTGACATTTTGTATTTTGCCTCCTGAAACATAATTATACGACTCAATTATAACATGTTTTTTCAAAAAGTAAAGAGTATTCTTTAATTTTTTCGACAGTTCTCGCTTCCTTTTTTTGCAACACGCGAAAAAAAGATATACAAAATTTGTAAAATTATGCGTTTTTTATTGAAAATACACACAACATGTGGTAATATATAGTCTAAAGGTAGAAAAATATGTTTGTGAGGTATGTTAAAATGTCGATAAGTACAATTTATTCTGCAGCAATACGCGGTATTGTCGGTCAGATAGTTACGGTCGAAGCCACCAATGTACCATCACCTCAACCTCATCTTGATATAATCGGTTTGCCCGATACTGCTATCAAAGAATCTCAGGGCAGAGTACGTTCTGCTGCACGTGCGTGTGATTTACCTTTAAAGAAAGGTGTATTAACAGTCAACCTCGCTCCTGCTGACATTAAGAAAGAAGGAACTGTTTACGATCTACCTATTCTTCTTTCTCTTTTAGATTTACCGGGACTTGATAAAGTTGACTTTTCCGAATGTTGTTTTTTAGGCGAACTTTCGCTATCGGGTGATTTACGCCCTATTACAGGCGTATTACCCATGGCGGTCGCAGCAAGAGATGCAGGTTTTAAATTTTTATTCGTTCCCGCGGATAACGCTTGTGAAGCATCTGCGGCATGTGGCATAATCGTTTATCCTGTTAAGAATGCCACACAACTTGTGAATCATTTTCTTAGCAAGAAGCGAATAATACCTATGGAATTCAATCAAGATGATTTCTTCGCGGTAACCGATGATACTCTGCTCGATTTTGCAGACGTAAAAGGTCAAGAAACCGCTAAGAAAGCGCTTGAAATTGCCGCCGCAGGTGAACACAACATACTTTTAATAGGCCCTCCCGGTACAGGCAAAAGCATGTTGGCATCAAGAGTCCCGTACATTCTTCCTCCGATTACTATGGAAGAATCTATCGAAACATCTAAAATATATTCAATCGCAGGACTCAATTCCGAGTTGACTCCCCTATTGGCTCATCGTCCATTCAGAGCACCTCACCACACACTTTCAGCCGCTTCGCTTATCGGCGGCGGCTCAAATCCCAAACCGGGCGAGGTATCTCTCGCTAACAACGGCGTATTATTTTTGGATGAATTTCCTGAATTTGATAAACACAATTGCGAAGTATTGCGCCAACCTATCGAAGACCGCAACGTCACCATTACACGCGTAAACGCAACCGTGAATTATCCGTCTTCGTTTATGTTGATATGCGCAATGAATCCCTGCAAATGCGGTTATTACGGTCATCCGACTAAGCCATGTACTTGTACACCTCAATCGCGCCGCAATTATCTTTCAAAGATATCCGGCCCGATTCTTGATCGCATTGATATTCAAGTTGAAGTAAATGCACTTGATTTTTCAGAACTTGATACTTCAATCGCTGCTGAATCAAGCGAAAAAATAAGAAGACGCGTGTGTCGCGCCCGTAATTTCGCAATGAGCCGTTTTGACGGCGAAAAACTTGCCAACGGTATGCCGCTGACCTGCAACGCAAGAATGCAACCGAAGCATGTTCGCAAATTCTGCATTTTTGACGAAGGCGGAAAAAAGGTTTTACAACTCGCGTATGAAAAACTTGGTTTGTCTGCACGTGGCTATGACCGTATTTTAAAAGTCGCCCGTACCGTTGCCGACTTCGACGAAAGCGATCTTATCAAGAAAGAACATATTGCACTTGCTGTTCAACTTCGCAGTCTTGACAGAAAATATTTTAATAACTAAGTAGACATAATTTTTTGCAAAGGTTTACATAACGATTGGCGGAAAAACGTTAGTTTTGTGGAAAAAACGGTGGATTGATGCCAAGTTATCCCAAATATCGTGCAAAATGGGTGTTATGTTTTCCACATGTGTGAAAAAGTCGGTGGAAAACCGATTCATAATCAGCACACAATAATATTATGAAAAGAGTTGTCATATGGATTATCAAGGTAACTATTTTCCTGAAGAACGTGACGAAAACGAATCTAAAATTTATCGTACCGTCAAAGGGATATTCAAATGGACTATGTACGGTATTTCGTTCATACTCTATGCTATTATAATTTATTTGATGTTTGCAAACCGCGACAGCAAGATACTTGAACGAAACTACATGCTCAATGATGTTTCAAATGCAGACGAAACGCAGATATACCAAATCAATACAAGAGTATTCATGAACGAAGACGGTTCGTTGCAATTATATAATGTAAATTATTATGAAGAATACAACTACGCTGAGATAGGTGTTAAATTCAATGCAAAAAAACTCACCGACGGTGATTACGACGACTGCATCGATTATGTGCTTTCGGACAGTAACGGAAACACATACGATCTTGTAAACAAAGTAACGGACAAAGGCGGAAGATACGGTTTCGCACGTATTTGCTTTGAGGATTTCAAGATAGATCTCAATTCAAATGACCTTAGATATAATCACGCATTAGAAGGCTCAGTACGACCGGCAGTTACGGAAGACAAACAAAATTACGAACGCACGGAAACGACATACGAACTATCTGTATATCGAAAATCCGACGGAGAACTCCTATATAAATTCAGACTATATGACAATTCAGTAACCTTTAATTCTACTGAGTATAATGATTAATGTGAGGAATGTTATGAACGAGAGTAATATTTTTGTAAAAGAAAAACAACCCGACCTCCTTACAAAAGGTTTTATTTTACTTGCGCTTATAGTCGCATCATTAATATGTTGTTTTACCCCCTTACTTTTCAATGGTTTAGAAAGCGGCAAGGTTGCGTTCTATTTGATAGGCGGAATATTGTTTGCACTGTTTGTCGCGCTGTTTGCCAGATTATTATATAAGGAATTTCGTCCCGATGATGCAATTATAATAAGTTCGCGCGGTTTTGTGGACAAAAAAAATGTCGGTTCTGATATAGAAATCGAATGGACCAATGTAGCATCTGTCAAATTAATGGGCAGCAAGGATATGCCATTCCTTGGCATAACGCTTGACAACTCCGATATCGTCATGGCAAAAATGAACAAACGCGAAGCAGACGAAATGCGCGAGAATATTGACGAGAATCTTCCGCATATCCTGATTGCGCAGAATGAAGTTTATACGCCTGTTAACGAACTCAAAGATACATTCGTTCGTTTTATCCGCGAAGCACGTGTTCTAAGTAATGAACCCAATCAAAAGTCCAAGAACAACCCCTTTACAACCGAAGACGTGCTACGTGCATTCGGCAAATTACCGACTACTGAAGAAGAACAGACAGAAACATCCAACACAGACGCTGATGCAAAATCCGATACAGTTGTTGACACAGTAGATATGAATGACGTCTACTCGCAAGAAGAGGAACCTTCCATTGATGAAAATTCATCGGACGAAGTACATAACAATGAAGACGATTCAGAAATCAATACAGACGACCTCAATCTAAATTCGCTGGATTCATTTTATAATTCACTTCAAAACAATCTTTCTTCAACCGGCAACAATGACGAAGTTTCTGATGAATCCGAAGCAACTGTTTCAACAGAAACCGAAGTAAAACAGTCAGAAGAAAGCACTAACATCGTTTCCGATCCCGATTTATCTGATGAAATCAATGAAATTTTATCTCGAGCAAAAGGTTCAAAGATAGCCGAACTAAACAAGTTATTAAACGAAAAAGATGTTCCCTTTTCGACATCGCGTGACGAACAGGTTAGCAAAGAGTCCAAATCCGACGAAAAAACAGTCGAAATTGAAAACGTGTTAGAAGACAAAAATGATATTCTAACAATACTCGCAGAAAGCAACAACATATCCAAACAAACGTTAGATTTAAATATAGAACAACAGGAAACTCCTAACTCTAGCGATTCAGTCGATGACGTTAATTACAATAATGACTTTTACATTGAATTACCGTCCGAATTATATGACAATGCAAATATTTCCGATCTTGATATTACGTTTGAAACTCTTATTCAAGAAACAACGGTAATTGACGAAATTGAGATTTCAAATAACGAATCCGACACTAATAAAGAGTAGTTATTTGATATAAAAAACTGTTTATAAAATAATTTATCGCATGAATATAAATTTCGCTTGAATTACTATTCACAAATGAATATTTATGTGATATTATTATAAAAAAGGAGGTCTAAATCATGAAAATGACTTTTAGGTGGTATGGCGAAAAGGACTGCATACCACTACCGTTTATCAAACAAATACACGGCATGAGCGGTGTCGTAACTGCTGTTTACGATGTTCCTGTAGGTGAAGTTTGGCCTATAGAAGCACTTATGAAACAAAAACAGATGTGCGAAGAAGCCGGACTTGAAATGGAAGTTATCGAAAGTATCCCCGTTCA
>JAZRUR010000033.1:0-60772 GCA_045652625.1 Eubacteriales bacterium
CGGTTTCTGCGGTGGGAATTTTCGTTTCGGTATCAAACTCGAGCTCGGTGCTGTAATCAACGTTTGCTGAATTGCCGTTATAGAATAATACCGAACCCGTAGTGCCGTCGAACAGCTCATTATATTCCTCGTCAAAGCAGACGCCCCAAACGAGAAGTTTGTAATATCCGCTATCGTAGATTTCGACGGTAAGACTAACGGTAACTTCGGATGTTTCCTCCCCTTCCGTCTCATAATCATAGTAATCCCAGTCGAGCAAAGCATCCTCGGGGAACAATGCTATGGCTCTGTCGATGTATGCCGCATCTTCGTTAGAAATGGTTACTTCAAAAGTATACATTTCATCTTCTTGGAGATAAACGGTAAATCCGTTTGCGTAACCGCTCCATCCTATGTCGGAAATGTCAACGTAAGGAGCATCTTCGGTAACTTCAAATTCAAAAACAACATTTTCCTCTAATTGGGTGTCAAAATCGATGTAGCCGTTTAATTTGTCAACATCGAAAAGCAAGCCGATTTGGGTGTCGAGCAATTCGACGCCTTCTTCATCTTCGGCATAACCCAAGGCAAGAAGGTTGTAGTAACCGCTTTCATCGGGAGTGTAGCGCAAAGCGATTTGACATTCTTCGCCGTCACTCTGTGCGGTTTCGACCGCGAGGATTTGTTCCTCGGACTGAATATTGTCGGGATAAAGCGCGATGGCGTTATCGACGTATGCTGCCGAGCTATTATATGCGGCTGTGATGAATAAATAAGGAACGCCTGCCTCGAGGTATACGTGTCTGCCGACAGCATATCCGCTCCAAGTTTCATCGGAGGAAATATCGACCTCGACATACATATCGATGTCGGATATTGTGAACTGCTCCACAGTTGCGAGTTCTAACGCGGTGGCGAAATCGACGTCAAACACTTCGCTTGCCGCGCTGACCGTCAGAGGAAGTACGCCGAGAACCAAAACGAGCGAGAGAACTAAACTCAATACTCTTTTCATCATGATTTGTCCCTTTCTTTTTTGTTTTTTTATTCACACGGGCGGCGATTTGATATCACCGTCTATGTTTTTTGATTTTTTATTGCACGGTGTAAGTGCCAATTACGATACGTTTAACAAGAACGTAATCGAAAACAAACTGCTTCTACTAATCTTATTATAACAACAACCATTTAATAAATCAAGCACAAATCATGTTATTTTGCTAACATATTATATATTTAATAACCCATAGTCGGCAATCAGAAGTATAACTTCAGAATCGATTGACGAGTGTAAAAAAACTGCATGGCAAATTGCTATGCTATGTTTTTTACAGAAAAGGAAAAATCCTCCGGAACTTGTTGACATTTCAACAAGTTTGTGATATAGTCTATACTTGTTGAGATTTCAACAAGACTCATTTGCTTATCGTGTTTTATCTAATTTATATTTTTGGGCAATAATTTGTCAAAGAGAAAAAGAGGTTAACTATAAATGAATAACGAACAGTTACGTCCTAAAAGAGAATTTAAAAGTATTCGTCATATAGTAGAATATGCTGCAAAGACCTACGGTAACAGCACTGCATTTTCTTATCGTTTGAAGCCTAATGACAAGGAAAAAGTCACTGTCAGTTACATTGAGTTCCGTGATGACGTAAGGGCTCTTGCAACCGAAATGCTTTCTCGCAAAATGGAGGGGAAGCATATTGTCGCAATAGGAAAGATGTCGTATGATTTTGTAGTTACATATTACGCCACTCTTCTTATCGGGGCAGTTCTTGTCCCGCTTGACCGAGATTGGAACTCCACAGAATTGGCAAACACAGCGAAAAACGCAGATATCGACTATCTTTTCTGTGATGAAGATCTTTCGGATAAGAGTGAAGGAATCCAACGAATTTGCGATTTGGAATCTCCGACTGTCTATTTTGGTGCAACGGGAGAACAAGGTCTTTCGGCTATGATAGCGGAAGGGCGACGTAAATATTTAGAAGACAGAAGACCATACTTTGCTGTGGACTTTGATAATCGTAAACTTTCACTTCTTGTCTATACCTCAGGAACTACCGGAAAAGGTAAGGGCGTCATGCTTTGTACCGATTCCATTATTCGCAACATGTCTGACGTTGTACCTTACATAGATTTTGAGAAGAAAACCGTTTCGGTTTTACCGCCACATCATACATATGGTTCTACCGTTATGCTCATAGGACATGTAATGATAGGAACAGAGGTGTATTTATCCAGCGGTATACGTTATGTGCAAAAGGAACTTGTGATGGAAAGACCAGGCCATCTTGTTTTGGTTCCTCTTTATCTTGAAACCTTTTATCGAAAAATACAAGCAAATCTTAAGAATCAAGGCAAAGATGCAATGGTAAGCAATATGATAAAACTTGCCAAGGTTACTCGAACTGCAAGTTTCGGGCTCGTTGATTTAAGAGAAAAACTCTTTGCTCAGATAAGAAACGCTTTTGGCGGAAGAATCAAAACTATTGTAACGGGAGGCGCGCCAATCAATCAAGAAATCGTTTCGTTTTTTGAAGGATTGGGAATTTCGATTTTAAACGGATATGGTATCACAGAGTGCTCGCCATTGATTTCAGTCAACAGAAGCCGTAATGTTGTAAAAGGCAGTGTCGGAACGGTTCTTGATATGGATGAGGTGAAAATCAGCGAACCGAACGAGGATGGCGAAGGCGAGATTTGCGTCAAAGGACCTAACGTTATGCTTGGCTATTATAAGGATGAAGAAGCCACTCGCTCCGCGATAGATGACGAGGGATTCTTCAGAACCGGCGACTACGGTAAACTGACTAAGGATAGAATCCTTTATATTACCGGCAGAAAAAAGAATCTGATTATTCTTTCCAACGGTAAAAATGTATATCCCGAAGAAATCGAAAATGAATTGATTTCTGTTCCCGGTGTGCAAGATATTATTGTCTATGAAGGGCAAAGCCGCAGAGGAATGCAATATAACGCCATTGTTGCGGAGATTTTTCCTGATAACGATTATATTTCCAAAAACGAAATATCCGATGTTAAAGCATATTTGCAGCCGTATATTGAAAAATATAACAGGACTGCAGTTCCGTACAAGAAGATTAATGTGGTAAAGATTCGTACAGAAGACTTTCCCAAAAACACTTTGCGAAAAATCATGCGTTTTAAACTCGATATGAGCATTGATTAAAAACAGAGGGACTTATATCAAAGAATCGGTTAAAATAGAGAGGCAATCTTATGCAAGAAAGATTTGAAACATTTACTGTCCTTATTAACAGAATCAGCCGCAATATCAGGAAGATTAAAAATCAAGAAATGGCAGAATACAATTTGAGAAGCGTTCACGTTTCGTGTCTTTATTATCTTTATTCTGCCAAAGGTGCAACTGCAACAGATCTTTGCGAACGTTGCGAAGAAGATAAGGCGACAATTTCACGAGCACTCGATTATCTTGAAACGAATGGCTTTTTGACCTGTGAAGCAAAGTGCGCAAAGCGATACAAAAGTCCGCTTGTACTTACCGACAAAGGTTCGGAGGCGGGAAAAAAGATTGCGGACAAAATCAACGGCGTTCTCGATGCAATTAGCGGCGGTCTTACCGATGAAGAGAGAACGGCATTTTATAAAAGTCTTTCTATCATCAGCGACAGTTTAGACGCCGTTTCCAAGAACAGCGAAAACAAGGAGTAATTATGTTTTTCCCAAAAGCAGTATTTTGCCGTGTTTTTCAAGCGGCATTCAGAATGGCTATGCCGTTTCTTCCGTACAGAGAACCGGAAATTATTAATTCCTGTGCAGGAATCGAAAAAGTATTAACTAAAGAAAACGCGACCTCTGTACTTGTCGTCACCGATAAAGGCATTGTCAACAACGGGTTGTTAAATCCGGTCGAAGAAGTTTTAAAAAAGTGTAATATTCCTTATTGTGTTTATGATGACACACTTCCTAACCCTACCGTTATAAATGTAGAAGATGCATTAAAGGTGTATTACGGAAATAACTGTAACGCTATTATTGCTATTGGCGGCGGTTCTGCAATGGATTGTGCCAAAGCAGTCGGTGTTCGTGTTGTATATCCCAAAAGAACGGTCAATCAGTTGGGCGGTAAGTTAAAGGCGTGGCGCAAACTTCCCACGCTGATTGCTATTCCCACTACCGCAGGCACGGGAAGTGAAACCACACTTGCGGCGATGATTACCGATTCCGATACACACCGCAAATATGCAATAATGAGTTTTCCTTTGATTCCTCATTATGCGGTGTTAGATGCAACTTTGACATATTCGTTGCCGCCGCATTTAACTGCAAGTACGGGAATGGATGCGCTTACTCATGCGGTCGAAGCCTATATAGGCCGTTCTACAACACAAGAAACAAGAACACTCGCATTGGATGCCACAAAACTTGTGTTTGAAAATGTTTATGTTGCATATTCTGATGGGAAAAATCACGAGGCAAGAGAAAATATGCTTCATGCGGCATATAAGGCGGGTATCGCTTTTTCAAAATCGTACGTTGGATATATCCACGCACTTGCTCATTCACTCGGTGGTTTTTATGGGACCCCTCACGGTCTTGCGAATACAGTTATTATGCCGTATGTACTTGAAACTTACGGCGAAAGTGTGTATAAAAAACTTTATGAACTCGGAGTTGCGGCCGGAGTTTGTAACGAAACCGATTCGCACAAAATCGGAGCCGAGAAATTTATAAACGCAATAAAGAAACTCAACGCGGATATGGGTATTCCCGAAAAATTAACGGGAATAAGAAAAGAAGATGTTCCGTATTTGTCAAAGCACGCCGAAAAGGAAGCGAATCCTCTTTATCCCGTGCCGAAACTTATGACACGAAAGGAACTTGAAAACTTCTATTATAAATTCGCAGATTGGAGTAACTAAAATGACAAGCGAACAAATATCAATTTTGCTCGAAAATCAAAGAAAGTATTATAAAAGCGGCGTAACTATTCCGGTCAAGTTTCGCATTGAGCAACTCAAAAAACTTTACGCAACCGTCAAGAAATACGAAACCGAGGTCAACGATGCGTTGAAATCTGACCTCGGCAAAAGCCATTATGAAGGTTTTATGTGCGAAAGCGGACTCGTGCTTTCTGAAATTTCTTATATGATTCGCCATACAAAGCGTTTTGCAAAAAGAAAAACCGTTGCCACTCCGATAACTAACTTTGCATCACACAGTTATAAGCAACCGGTGCCGTATGGGAACACGCTCATTATGAGTCCGTGGAATTATCCTTTTCTCTTAACGCTCGACCCTTTGGCAGACGCCATTGCCGCAGGTAATACCGCTGTTGTAAAACCAAGTGCATATTCTCCCGCAACAAGTAAGGTTATAGAGAAAATCATCACCGAGTGTTTTGCGCCCGAATACGTTGCCGTTGTAACAGGCGGCAGAGCCGAAAACGCCGCATTATTGGAACAGAAATTTGATTTTATATTCTTTACCGGAAGTCAAACTGTGGGAAAAGAGGTGCTTCGTCATGCGTCAGAGCATCTAACTCCAACCGTTCTTGAACTTGGCGGAAAAAGCCCGTGTATCGTGGATAAAAGCGCAAACATCAAACTCGCCGCAAAACGTATTGTGTTCGGCAAATATCTTAACTGCGGACAAACCTGCGTTGCGCCCGATTATATTCTTTGTGAGAAAAGCATCAAGGACGAATTCGTAGCCGAAGTTGTAAAGCAGATTAAAAAGCAGTATGGCGAAAATCCGCTTGCAAACAAAGATTACGGTAAAATCATCAATGAAAAGCACTTCAACCGTCTTTGTTCTCTGATTGATAAAAATAAAGTTGTCATCGGAGGTGAGGTTAATGCTAATACCTGCCAAATCGCACCGACCGTTATGGATAACGTAATCGAAGCAGATGCAGTTATGGGTGAGGAAATATTTGGCCCCATTATGCCGATTCTGACCTTTGATAATTTTGATTCTCTAATTGACGAACTCAAAGGGAAAGATAAACCGTTAGCGCTTTATATTTTTTCAAGCGACAAGAAACGTATCAAACGTGTCACAACCGAACTTTCTTACGGTGGTGGCTGCATCAACGATGTGGTTGTGCATCTTGCAACAAGCGAAATGGGCTTTGGCGGTGTTGGCGAAAGCGGTATGGGTTCGTATCACGGTAAAGACGGGTTTGAGGCATTTTCGCATTATAAATCTGTTATGGATAAGAAAACATGGCTGGATTTGCCGATGCGTTATCAGCCGTACAAGAGCAAACTTTACGAAACACTTTTACACATTTTCTTGAGGTGAACAAAATGAAAAATAAAATTATGCTTGCGGTAAATACCATAATTATTTCCGCAATCTTCATCTTGAATTATTTTTATCAAAGCAATGGTTTTGATTTTACACTAAAGTGTATATGTAGCGGAAGTTTTGCTTTGCTCGGCATCATAAACCTTTGTTACGCTGTGAAAACAAAACAAAGCGACAAGAAATTCTATATAGGAATGGTTTTGGGATTGATTTTGGCGTTCCTCGGTGATGTATTGATTGGTTACGATTTCATCGTTGGCGCGGCAACTTTTGCGGTTGGTCATATCTTCTTTGTAATTGCATACTGCTTTATGCAGAGGATGCAGAAACTTGACTATATATTTGGCGGCACGTTATTTCTCGGTTGCTTGATATTTTTGCTGTTCTGTCCGCTTCTCAACTTTGATGTGGCAATTTTCCGCATTGTATGTATCGTATATGCCTTGATTATTTCCACAATGCTTGGCAAAGCACTTGGTAACTTTATTCGCGAAAAAAATCTTCTAAACGGAACGATTGCTGTGGCAAGTGCATTGTTCTTTTTCTCGGATTTAATGTTGGTGTTCGACAGTTTCATCGGTCTTTGGAACTGGGCGGATAATGCTTGCATGGGAACCTACTATCCGGCATTGTGCTTCTTGGCACTTTCGATGTGTATTAAGTCTATAAAAAATAACAAATGAACATTGCAATCCTCGTAATTTCTTTGCATCATTGGGGGGCAATCTATATAGAATCCCATTTTATCAAACAGTTTTAATGCCGATATCTAAATCGGCGCAACCTGCCAAAATAAAAACAGCACCGAAAGGTGCTGTTTTTCGTTTTGGTTTTGAGTGTCGGAAGTTTAATCGGTCACGTGTGTGTTATGAGACCGACGAGCGTGGCTCGTTGGGGAAGCACTCCGAGCGCATCCTGTGGATGATACAGCGCGGAATGCTTCCCGCAGCGGTCGGATTTTCACACCGAAGCGGATAAGCGCAGGTGAATGAAAATTCGGGCACCGCAAGGCGGCACAGTGGTATGTATAATAAAAGGAACATTTGGTACTCCTGTCCCCGCAACCAAACGAAAACCTTGAAAACACTACGTTTTCAAGGTTTTCTCTTTTTGTCCCAAAACTCCAACCCCACCCTAAAGATACACTTTTGATCCTATTTTTCCCCCTACGGCGTGTGTTTGATTGACAATTTTAAGACCATTTTTTTGTTTAATATATACAATCCGGATGTTCAAAAATCAATTATAGCCGAAAAGAATCGAACTAAAATCGTCCAAAAGGGTTCTTTTCGACTTTAACTTTATTCAATTAGAATTTTGATTTCCATTACTCTTAAATGAAAATGCGAACTGCAAATATGTAGTTCGCATTTTTGTATGATGAAATTTATAATAAAACATACTCTCTAATACAGGGAATGATAGTAATCAAAACGATTATATGGAATCCAAGACACACATAGAGTAATTGCTTCGGAACGTCATAGTTGTTTTATGACGATAAAAGCATATTTGGCATAGCGAACTCGTGAGGAAAAGTATCGAACAATATATCAAATATAGGAATTATAAAGACTGTTCAAAGTACTTGACATATCGACGGGGGCGGACTATAATTTATTTGTAGAATGTTTATTTAAAGATGTGTTAGCGCAAATGAATTGAGGTGTAATTATGAAAGGCATAATTTTAGCAGGTGGGTCAGGAACAAGACTTTATCCCCTTACAAAAGTCACTTCAAAACAGTTACTCCCCGTTTATGACAAACCTATGATATATTATCCGTTGTCAGTCTTGATGTTGGCAGGGATAAGAGAAATTTTGGTTATTTCTACGCCTCAGGATATCCCACGTTTTAAGGAACTCTTAGGGGATGGAAGTCGATTTGGGGTTAATTTGAGTTATGCTGTTCAACCCAGTCCCGACGGACTTGCCCAGGCATTTATTATTGGTGAAGAGTTTATCGGAAATGATTGCGTTGCAATGATTTTGGGCGACAATATTTTCTCGGGTTACGGTTTAAATAAACGTCTTCGTGCAGCTGTGGAGAACGCAGAAAAAAGTAGCAACGCAACTATTTTTGGGTATTACGTTGATGATCCCGAACGTTTCGGCATCGTCGAATTCGATAGCACCGGTAAAGCCATCAGTATCGAAGAAAAACCGCAAATCCCTAAATCTAATTATTGTGTTACGGGACTGTATTTCTACGATAATCGCGTTATAGATTATGCGAAATCCTTGACACCGTCAAAGAGAGGCGAACTTGAGATTACCGATCTCAACAAGATATATCTCGATAACGGTGAATTGAACGTGGAATTACTTGGACAAGGTTACACGTGGCTTGATACCGGCACTCACGAAAGTCTGGTTGAAGCCACCAATTTTGTCAAAACAGTTGAAACCCATCAACATAGAAAAATCGCTTGTCTTGAAGAAATTGCATACCTGAACGGTTGGATTTCGAAAGAGGACGTTATGAATGTTTATGAGGAACTTAAGAAGAATCAGTACGGACAATATCTTTTGGACGTTCTTAATGGTAAATATATAGATAGGGGAGATTGATATGACAATAATTGTTACCGGTGGTGCAGGATTTATTGGCGCTAATTTTATTTTTCATATGATCGAAAAGCATCCGGAATACAGAATCATTTGCTTGGATAAACTTACATACGCGGGTAATTTGTCAACGTTATCTAAGGTTATGAATAATACAAATTTCCGTTTTGTGAAAGCGGATATTTGCGATAGAGATGCAGTTTATAAACTTTTTGAGGAAGAAATTCCCGATACTGTTGTCAACTTTGCTGCGGAAAGTCACGTTGACAGAAGTATTGAGTCACCGGATGTTTTTTTGCAAACCAATATAATTGGCACCTCTGTTTTGATGGATGCATGCAGAAAATACGGAATAAAAAGATACCATCAGGTTTCAACAGATGAGGTTTACGGCGATTTGCCGTTAGATCGTCCCGACCTGTTCTTTACCGAAACAACTCCGCTTCACACGAGTAGTCCGTATTCTTCGTCGAAAGCCTCTGCAGATTTGTTGGTGCTTGCATATCATCGCACGTACGGTTTGCCCGTTACCATCAGCCGTTGTTCCAACAACTATGGCCCGTTTCATTTTCCGGAAAAACTAATTCCCCTGATGATAGCTAACGCTCTTAACGACAAGCCGCTGCCTGTTTACGGTGAGGGTAAAAATGTGCGCGATTGGTTATACGTTGAGGATCATTGTAAGGCAATAGACCTTATAATTCATAAAGGTAAGGTTGGCGAGGTTTATAACGTAGGCGGACATAATGAAAAGCAAAATATCGAAATTGTAAAAATCATCTGCCGAGAACTTAATAAGCCGGAAAGTCTTATTACTTACGTAACTGACCGCAAGGGGCACGATTTGCGCTATGCTATCGATCCGACTAAAATTCACGATGAACTCGGGTGGCTTCCCGAAACCAAATTCGAAGACGGAATCAAAAAGACGATTAAATGGTATCTTGAAAACCGCGAATGGTGGGAAGATATTATTTCGGGTGAATACCGAAACTATTACGAAAAAATGTACGGCAACCGTTAAAAAGTTGACCGCGTACACTTAATGTTTATTTTTGCATAGTAAGTGTCACAAGACTCATTTATAGGGAGTGCGTAACGTATGAAATTTTTTGTAACCGGAGTTGGCGGACAACTTGGTTATGATGTGATGATGGAATTACTAAACCGCGGTCACGAGGGCGTCGGTTCAGATATTCTTGAGGATAGCGGTAAACTCAAATGCGATTATTGCCGTTTAGATATTACCGATCCTGACGCGGTTTCAACTGCAATAAAAACATATTTGCCTGATGTAGTCGTTCACTGCGCGGCGTGGACTGCCGTTGATGCTGCGGAAGATGAGGAAAACAGACAAAAGGTTTACGCTATTAACGTCGAAGGCACACGAAATATTGCAAAAGTCTGCAAAGAAATTGACTGCAAGATGATCTATATTTCCACCGATTATGTTTTCGACGGCAAAGGCGAAACACCATGGAATCCCGACTGCAAAGATTTTGATCCGCAGAATTATTATGGTATTACGAAGTTGTTGGGAGAAAATGCGGTGCGCGAAAGTTTGGAAAAATTCTTTATCGTACGTATAGCTTGGGTTTTTGGCAAGAACGGTAATAATTTTGTTAAAACCATGCTTAGACTTTCCCAAAAGTATTCTTCGCTTCGCGTTGTTTGCGATCAAATCGGCACTCCGACTTATACTTTTGACCTTGCGCGTTTACTTGTTGATATGTCAGAGAGCGAAGAATACGGTTGTTACCACGCGACTAACGAGGGTGGATTTATCAGTTGGTATGATTTTGCACAAGAAATATTCAATCTCGCGAACGTAGAAATTGAACTGACACCTGTTACAACAGCTGAATATGGCGCTTCAAAGGCAGTTCGTCCTTTTAACAGTCGACTCGATAAAAGCAAACTTTCGGAAAACGGATTTAAGCCGCTTCCGATCTGGAACGACGCACTTTTGCGATACTTAAAGGAGATTTCTAATGAGCAATTTTAAGTTTATAGAAACCGAAATCGAAGGCGTAATTATTGTGGAACCAAAAGTATTTGGCGACCATCGCGGATATTTTATGGAAACGTATCAAGAAAATGCCTTCAAGGAAGCAGGAATCCTCTCGGACTTTGTTCAAGATAACCAGTCGAAATCGTGCAAGGGGGTTCTTCGCGGTCTGCATTTTCAACACAAATATCCTCAGGCAAAACTTGTTCGTGTAGTAAAAGGCGAGGTGTTCGACGTTGCGGTAGATTTCCGAAAAGACAGCAAGACTTATGGAAAATGGGTTGGAGTGGTTCTTTCTGAGGAAAATAAACGTCAGTTTTATATTCCGCGCGGTTTTGCACACGGTTTTTTAGTGCTTTCGGATGAAGCGGAATTTGTGTATAAATGTGACGATTTTTATCATCCCGAGGATGAAGGCGGCGTAATGTGGGATGATGCCGACATAGGTATCCGGTGGCCTAGTATAGACACGGAAATATTGCTTTCTGAAAAGGATAAAAAACATCCTACTTTTAAGGAGATCAATTCATGAAACAGGGCATGTATTTATTTTTTTATAAGCGTATACCTATAGAAACTGTATGCATAGTTCTTGCTAACTTGGTTTATTTTCTTTATTGTGCAAAATATTTTGTTAAAAAACTGTTTGTTAAGAGTAGAGCGGTATCTATGGATACTACTGAAGCACGCGATATTATAACAAAACTCTATCCCAGGATTGACACGGCAGCAGAAACGATAAATCTCCCCATAGATGAAAAAGTAGATCTGTCTATTATCATGCCGATTTATAATTATGAAACTCTTATTGAGCAAACCATTGATGCGGCGCTTGATCAAAAAACACGTTTTAGATACGAACTGATTCTCGTTGACGATGGTTCTAATCAACCTGCAAAGGATATTCTTGAAAAATACAAGTCTAATCCCACGGTTAAAGTAATTCACCAAAAAAACGGAGGGATAGGAGTTGCTCGTAATACGGGGCTCAATAATGCTTGCGGCCGTTATATAATGTTCATTGATTGCGACGATATAGTGCATAACGATATTGTTGAAACGCTGATGTCGGCTGCAACAGAAAAGAATCTCGATATGGCTATGTGCGGACACAATCTTTCGAAACAGTCCAACGGTCAAGTGCTTTCGGTCACACCGAATATATACCCCAAACATAATCTAATGAACTACAAAGATGGCGATTATCTTTGGAATTTCCCCGGATTGCCGTGGTGCAAGGTTTATAAGCGCGAAATTTTTGAACAGATTCGATTCTTGCCGGGTTATTGGTACGAGGATACCATTATGCAGTTTTTGGTTTTCAGATTGGTGAAAAGTTTCGAATATATTCCTGAAGTAAAATATGAATACCGATGGTATGAAAATAATTTTTCGCACGTTCAATCAAAATCGCCAGATAGGGCGGTCCAACGCTATTGGTTTTTGGAACGCTGTATCGAAGAAACCGAAAAGTTGAATCTTCCGTGTGACGTCATATTTTACAAGATTTTGCTTAGACATTTGGGTTCTTACTACTATTATACGTTTTCGAAAATGGATTCCGAGGCAGTAGACGCTATGTTTGTTCTTGGTTCGGAAATGCTGAAAAAATACAAACCTGCAGAACGTTATCATTTGCCTTATGCACTTAAACAAATTGAAAAAGCGTTGCTGTCAGGCGATATCGAACATTGGAAACTTGCGGTTAGTATTCAATAAGTTTTTTGTAGTCCTCCTTATTGTATGTTCTTTAATTTATAATTACATAGTAAACAAGCCGATATCTAAATCGGCGCAACCTGCCAAAATAAAAACAGCACCGAAAGGTGCTGTTTTTCGTTGTATAATTATAAAGAATCCGTCAATAAGGTGCCGCTGTCTGACAAAGCGGCGGCGATCACCGCGTCCATATCGTAGTATCGGTACTGACCAAGCCTGCCGCCGAACAGCACTTTTGATTCCTGTTCAGCCAACGCCTTATAGCGCAGATAAAGCGCATTATTCTTTTCATCGTTCACGGGGTAATAAGGTTCGTCGCCCGGTTTCCATTCCGAACTGTATTCACGGCTGATAACGGTTTTCGGTTGGTCGCCGAATTCAAACCATTTATGCTCGATTATTCTTGTCCAAGGGGTTTCGGCATCGGTATAGTTCACGGCGGCGTTGCCTTGGAAGTTGGGGATATCCAGAACTTCGGTTTCAAACCGAACCGAGCGGTACTCCAAATGCCCCAAACTGTAATCGTAGAACGCATCTATAGGACCTGTGAAGACTACCTTTTCGGCGATTGCATCTAAATTCTTACGTTCGTTTAGATAATCGACTCCAAGCCGTACCTCGATACCGTCAAGCATTCTTTCTACCATCTTAGTGTAGCCGCCTACTGGGATACCTTGGTACAGAGCGTTGAAATAATTGTTGTCAAAGGTGAAACGCACCGGCAGACGTTTGATGATAAACGCAGGGAGTTCTTTGCAGGGGCGGCCCCACTGTTTTTCGGTGTAGCCTTTGATGAGTTTTTCGTAAATATCCGTGCCCACCAACGAGATAGCCTGTTCTTCCAAATTCTTCGGTTCGGTAATACCCGCGGCTTTGCGTTGAGATTCGATTTTATCCGCCGCCTCCTGTGGAGTCACTACGCCCCACATCTTATTAAAGGTGTACATATTAAAAGGAAGGGAATAAAGTTCGCCTTTATAGTTTGCCACAGGAGAATTGGTAAAACGGTTAAAATCGGCAAAACGGTTTACATAATCCCAAACCTGTCGATTGTTAGTATGAAAGATATGAGCACCGTAGACATGGACCTGTATATCTTCTACGGGTGTTGTATAAACATTACCGGCGATATGGTTACGCTTGTCGATGACCAGCACTTTCTTACCGGCGTCGGCTGCCTGACGTGCGAAAACCGCGCCGTAAAGTCCTGCACCGACGATGAGATAGTCGTACATGAGATACTCCTTTCGGTGAGTATACTGTCATTATACTACATATTTTAAATATGTCAATTTATTTATAGATATAAACAAACCCCTGCTTTGCGATACGCAAAACAGGGGAGTACATATTATTTATTGGCATGAGGGTGTTTTTTGGATTTGACGAAATCCAGCAAAAACATGATAGTCTTTTTATTAATAAGCAGCACCGCCGCAGCAGCGATAACTGCCCAAGCAATACTGACTGCAAAGATATCAAGATAATATACCGCGATTGACAGTATATACAGAATACCGACCGTGATGAACAGTTTTTTGTTGACGGTCAGCCTGATGTACTTTTTGGAATCCACTAACCGATAAATAAACATAGCCATATAGGACACCGCCGTCGCAATAGAAGCGGCATACAGCCCGATGAATCGAATGAGTATAACATTGAGCGATATATTAATAAGAGCGGCTAAAATAGAGGTTTTTGCAATTTCGCCGGTGATCTTTTTTGCTACATAAATCGAGCCGAGGAAACTTACGAAGATATTAAACAGCGCACCCACCATTAAGATGGGAATCTGGTAATACGCGTCTGCGAACTTTTCGTCTATCATGATGTCGAATACAAAGGGCATGAACACGATAACGCACATGCAGACACAGCCGAACAGACGGATAATAATATCGAAAATATTACTGAAAAAACTGTCGGCATCGTCGCTGTCGATATACAGCGCGGCGGATTCGGTCCAAGCAAGATTGAACACGGAGTAAAGTGTTGAGATGAGCGAAGAGAATTTTGCCGCGGCGGAGAAAATTCCGTTGAATGCCAAACCCAGATATGAGGTAATAACGGTTCTGTTCGAAGCGTTTATCACCCACCAAGATATCATGTTGGGGATCAGAGGGAATGAATATTTCAGCACCTCGGCGGCGAGTTTTTTGTCAAACAGTTTCCAATGGAAATAGGAAAGTATCTTTTTGGACAGGAGTATATACGCCGCGCAGGTCATGTGACCTAAGAAAGTGGCGATGAGCATACCGTAAGCCGCCCAGCGGAATCCTGCAACGAACAATACGTTCAGCACTACGGTGGTTACGGCGGAAATAAAACTGCCTTTTGCGTATTTCAGATTGTCGCCCATGCCTCTCGTGATCTGAAGCAGGATAGAGGAACACACATGGGCAAGTAAATTGAGGGCGAGGAAGTATTTGTATTCGTTTGCGATGAAGAAACTGAAACCTACGAAAATCGCACCAAATGCCAACACCTGACAGAGAACTATTATCAATGAGGTGGATATCAGCGTTTCTTGCTTGTCGCGTTCTTCTCGTCTTTCTATGAGGAAACGGAAAATGCCCTGTTCAATCTGAAACGTAATTATCGGCAGGAACAAACCCACTAATGTGTTCAACAGATCTACGATGCCGTATTCCTCTGTGGACAGTATGGAGGTATAGAGAGGAAGCAGGAAGAACGTGATTAGTTGGGTACAGAGTCTTCCGACCGAAACAATAGTTGTATTTTTAATTAGTTCTTTTTCCTTGTTTTTCATGGATCAGCCTAATCTTTCGTCCAATTTCTCGAAATGACGTACTGCTGAGGCTACGAATTCTGTTATATCCAAGCGATAGCGCAATGCTTCTTCGTTCAGCATGGACACGTCGAAGCCGTCCAGTTGACGAATATCTGCCGTCAAACCCTTAAAACCTAAATCAGTAAGGATATTTTTCGCCTTGTCGCTGTAGATCATGGGAATAACAGCCTTATTCATTAATAAACCCAAAACATTGGCGTGAAAACGGCCGCCTACAACAACCGAGCAGGAAGCCAAAATTTCCAGCGCTTCACGAATGTTTCCGCTGTAATCATAACGGCTGATACCCGTGCGGTCGTCAAGCATGGACATCAGTTGGTCTATGGCAGATTCGTCACCTTCATAGCGACAGAAGGACATGAGCGTAACTTCATAAGCAAGTTCACGAAAATGACGGATCATGTTTACGACCGTCTGCAAATATTGCGATTCGTATTTGGGGGACATTTTGTTCTTGCAGGAGATTACGGAAATAACCACGCGCTTTTCTTCTCGAATCGGCAGATCCGACACGGGAAGCGAAAAGACAATATCCGCGCCGATTCTTACCTGCGGCAGGGATTGAAACAATTTGTAGGAGTGGTTTTCGCGGAAGCAGACATCCTTAGCCTCCGAAAACAGCGCCTTGATTTTATTAAAATATGCCTCGGTGGTATACGGCCCGAAGTTCACACCTAAAATATAGTGATCCTTCTTGCCGAACGAGAACCGTTTACGGTTGTCGCCGGGGTTTTCGATGAACACACTGCCGCCCAATGTCAATACCAAATCACACCGACTTGCCAAAATAGGTTTCAAAGAGAACTTTCTGATCAATCGTACCGGAAGTTTCCAATCGAATACGCGCAAGTTCTTAAACTGATTTCGGTAGGTAGGGTCGGTGGTAGCGGATAAAAAACTGTGTTGCGGATATCGCTTTGTCAGGATATGGACGAACAGATCGTCGCCCAAATTTCTTTGCAAATAAGCGTTCAAATAAACTTTCATGATGTCCTCTGCTATAAAAACAGTCGGTTAAACATAAACATAACAACATCCAACCGAAGGCTGTGCAAAAACCTTAACAGCCGTATACGGGCGGAGTTCTGGCTACGCAAAATCTCTGCGACTATGCTATGCCGTGCTTCTTTTTTGATAAATGACAGTTTGCCGAAAATAGAACAGGAACTTTCGGCCGCCAAATAATCGCGAATGTGTCGGAAGTACAGGTTGAGCATATGTTGGGCACATTGTGCCTTATCTCCGACAAGTGCCATAAACTGCTCCACGATGCGTTCCATGCGGCTTCTCTTACTGTCCATGGTTTCACGGTGGCTGCGGTTGATACCGGTCGGTTTGCTGATATAGTGATAAAAACATTGCTCGACAATCCCGATGGGGGTGGATATATGGCGCAGATACTGCAAAACAAATAGCAGGTCTTCGCCTTTTTTTAAGTTTGGGTCAAACAAAATGTTATTTTGCCGAATAATATCGCCTCTAAACACCTTGTTCCAAAGTACGTTAAGCATTTCCAAACTGTAAAGCGTAATCACATCTTCTTTTGGAAGGAAAGGACGGTTGACAAGCGTTTTTTTGCAGACTTCGGATTCATTTTCCATATAGTATCCCGCTACCACCATTTCATGATCGGCGGCTTTTGAAAGCAGGGATTCTATCGCATTATCTTCGATCCAGTCATCGGCATCTACAAACATAATATACTGACCCGACGCATGTTCGATCCCGTAGTTTCTTGTGGGTGACGGACCTTTGAAATTAACATGATACGCCTGTATACAGGGGTTCGAAGCGGCGTATTGATCGCACAGAGCGCCTGAGTTGTCGGTAGAGGAATCTTCAATAAGCAGAATCCGGTCTGCTTCACCTACCTGACGCAAAATGCTTTCCAAACATTTCGGAAGTTCTGCTTCGGCGTTATGAATGGGAATGATAATGCTCAGTCGTGTCATAGAATTATCTCTTTAACAATTTTTTAATCTTCAACTTCATAGATCTGGGTATCAAATAGGAAACATATTCTTTGAAATTGAATCGGTGCAGACGGTAAATATCCATTTGTTTAAATGGAACTTGATCAATATTAAGATACATTGAATTGCGTTTGGTTCTGCGCGGGGTAGGGGAAGTAAGGTTGTGGTTGTGCTTTTTGATAGCGTCCAACGCTACGGGACAGGATACCAAATCGGGCATTATCTGCGAAAAGAGTTTTTCGCCCTTTGGCGTATTGACGATCACACAACTTGCGCCTTGATCTGCCGCAAAATTCGGCAGTTCTTTTTCGATTCCCCAAAAATCGCCCAATGTCAAATCGCCGACGCGGTCCATTGAGGCGTAATGGCAGGTATAACAGCATTCTCTGCAAATATCTCCACGCAAAAAGGTACTGTAATAGGCTTCCAACCCGCCTGAGCCAAAGCGTGTCTTGCCGTTTCGGAAGACTTTTTTGAAGTGTTTACCCCAACCGCGCTTTTCTTTGTTGCGGAATTCGTAGGAAATCATGGGGCTTTTTGCCTTCTTTTCGTCAGGTTCAATCGACTTTCGGAATAATTTCTGACTGGGGACACCGTGACAGACAATATCTGCGGTATAAAGGTTTTCGTATGGTTTTCCCAAGTAGGCAAGAAGTCCCGCTACCTGACAGGGCGTACCCGAAAACAGCACGGGACGATCATTATTAAGATCGTCGTAAACCTTGCAAAATGTGTCGCCCATATCGCTTTGTACGTACTTAGAGCCTTGCAACCGATGCAGATTCAGTGGCGAATCAATTCGGCAATGGATAACGGTCAGATCTTCGTCCATAGCCGCACCGTACACAACGCCGTTTTGCGACAGAATTTCCTGTGCACAACGGAAGAATACACCGCCCGAAGCGCTTTTTGAGAGAGCCTGAGCATCATTGATTTTGGCGGCAAAACCCTGTTGACCGAACGGTTCGGTTTTTATCGGGTTTAACTGAGGACATGCCTTTTGGCATATACCGCAGTTTACACACAATGCGTTATTGATTTCGGGAACCGAAAAACCGTCATCATCGGCGGTCATAGTAATAGCGTTCTTGGGGCAGACAGTAGCGCAGGTACTGCAACCGGTACATTGCCTGTGCTGATCCATTTGAGCGACGGTGTTGACCGCTTTGGGAAGACTGCGTCGCAACGCAGTAAGCGTGTGTTCTTTTTCTTGTTCCAAAATGGGCAGGACCTTGTTGTAATCAATGGACTGCTCTGTCCAACCAAAATCGTTCAAATCTGTCAGAATCCGATGTTCAAGACCTAACATTTCCAAAAAGGAACTGATTCTTGTGCCGGTAAGTTTCGGAAGGATATCTACGTATTGACGGTTGAAAATGGTGGAAAAAACGGTTCCGTGGAAAGAATCCGTCACCACAAACTTAGCATGCTTTATATAACTTAAAAACTCTCCCGGAGAGGGAAGATGAACGAAATTACCCGGTTTTAGTGCATAAAAAACAGAAGGATGTACACGATATACCGGAAGTCCGGTTTTCTTCTGAAGTTTAGATATATAATTCTCCATATCCTTGTTATGATGGAGTTGGTAAACAAAAATATATTCCGTTCCCTCAAGTCCTGTGGGTTCGCAAAGTTCTTCCCATTGGTCGGCATTGAGCATCAGCGTGGGGTCGAGAATATGTTCTGCTGTTTTCGTGCTGTATTTTTCGATCAGTTCTACGGCGCTTTTTTCTCTTAGCAGCAGTGAGGAATAACCCTCTAACAGATCGTCCATTCCATCAATTAGATCCTTCGGCAAATCCGTCTTGCCGAAACTTGCAGAGTAGGCTATCTTTGGTTTTCCTGCAGGGGCATACTTTAAAAAATATGCAGGATCAATTTCTTCCGCGCCGATTTTTCCCCATACCTGATCGCTTCCCGTCACATACAGATCTGCTTTCGGAGGATTTTCCATAAGTTCCTCCAAAGAACCGTACGCGGTATTGGACAAACGCAGATAGCGCTTTCTGTATTCGGCAAACGTGTTGTTCATTTTCTGGGAATTAGGGTATTGAACACAAAAATATAGGAATCTTTTGAGTTTATTTTTGATGCCGTCGCGTCCGATATGGCAGTTGGTGAGCACACTCTCTTTGCCACGCTCGTCGTATCGTTTATAGTTGAGGATTTCGGCATCGTATCCAAGATCCTCGAATGTTTTTTGCGTGGCATACGACTGCAAGATCGAACCGTAGTTCGGAACGGCATGTCTTGTGATTATTGAAACTTTCATAAGTTTCTCCTGTTAATAAATCAACCAATCGGTTGCGAATATCGTTCTGTACGGAATAACCTCATTGACGTTATTCAGAATGTTTGTCCTGTAAAAAGCAATAATCATACAGCACAGGATCGCAACCTTGAGAATATCCGCATATATCGGTTTGCCCCTGAAAGAAAGTCTGTAAGTTTTGCGACAGTGACTAAGGTAATAGGGAACAGAAATAATCTGGAATACGGAAAAATAGATTGCGATGCGGATAAACAGCATATGGCAAGTGCCAAGGCACATGCACAGTAACGCTAAAGCCTGAGTGTTTAGAAACAGATTGGCTTTCTTGTTTTTGCTCACGTATCCTTTGATTTGCAACCAAAACATCAGCATATAGAAAGCGAGGTTTTCTCCAATAAACAGATAAGAGATTTCGCCTTTGAAGAATTTTGCGCTGAAGTATACGTCGAATCTTGTATTTTGCAGTAACAACTCCAAAACGCCAATCAGTCGGGTGTTTAGCACCAATACCGCCACGAGAAAGGGTATAAACCACTTCGGAGAACACCAAAACTTGTAATCACAGAACACCAACACAAGCATGATAAGAGCGGTGGAATGAAACAGCGATGCCAATAAAACGCTTACGATGAACAACAGTTTCTTGTTTTTCAGCAGATAGTAAAATCCGATAAAAACCACAGACATGGCAAGATACTGACGCATGATATTAAGAGAATCAAAGAAGAAACCTAAAAAGAAATAAATGCAAATACTGTAAACCGGATCTTTACTTTCCTTGATTACGGTTAAGAAGATGAATCCGTTGATCAACAGCGAAGTGATGAAGAACATCAACTGCGGCTCACATGATACCAACATGGTGGCTTTCATTAAAAGGTGAAAACCGACTTCCATATTGGGTACACGGTAGCCTTGGTATGTTCTGTTGAAATCATAAACGTATCTGTTTATATAGTCTGTTCCTACATCGTAACGCAGGCCTGAAACAAGCAGAAACGGCAGAAAGGAAAGAAAACAATACAGATATTTTTTCTTTAAAGAGGACTGTGTCTTTGCTTTGTACATGAACACTACAGACAACAGCAACATGGAAATATAAACTACCATAGGTTTATTCTTCTCCTAAACAGTTTGCCCTACAAGCAGCGGTCAAGGGAGGTATCGTTGCATTTTTTAAATTCTTCCGGTGAGTTTCCTGTATGTGTTCCAGATCAGTTTGTAAAAACTAAATCCGAACACGGTTGATAGGATTCCAATTTTATCCCGTTTTTTTGCGCGGGGGTCGCACAGCACCGCCATGCCGTTTTTTCTGATATAACCCATGAGAAACTTTTGAATTTTAGGATTTTTTGCGTTGCAGTTGACTAACTGAGAAAGAGTAGACAGATAGGCGTACATGACTCTCCTGTCCGCGGCTTTTGTCAGTTCGGGGTAAACCGACTTGCAAAAATCACCCATTTCTTTGGTGCTGGTTATCAAATCCAACTTCTTTTCCGAAAAGTTGGCGGTGGAAATGGAATTGCTTCGGATCATATAATTGTATTTGCTCTCCAAACCGAGAGCCGCTTGACCGCTTTCATAGACGAAACGGTAAGTTGTAGCGGCATCCTCAAAGAGCCGCCCTTCGGGGAAACGAATAGTTTCAAACAGGGAACAATGATATAGTTTTGCACAGGCGGTCAGGTCGATATCCTCATCGTATAGGATTCGTTCAAGCACCGTCCGACTTTCTAAAAGTCCGTGCTCACCGGTTTCCTTTTTCAGCACCGTGCCGTTGTCGTAAAAGACCGTGTGAGCGCAGATTGACATTTTTGTCTGATGTCGGCAGATCAGTGTATACAAAAACTCTACATAATCTGCGTCTATGTAATCGTCGCTGTCAACGAAGGTCAGATATTCACCTTTTGCTATCTGTATCCCTGCATTTCTGGCAGAAGAAAGACCTCCGTTTTCCTTGTGAACGACTTTAATTCTGGAGTCTCGGAGCGCATACTCGTCACACAGTATACCGCTGTTGTCGGTAGCACCGTCGTCGACCAAAATGATTTCTATGTTTTGGTATGTTTGCGCTGTGATACTTTCCACACAACGGGGCAAATACTCGGAAACATTGTATACCGGAACAATAACGGATATCAGCGCTTCCATCAGAAACTCCTTTCGTATTTGACCTTGAAAAATTTAGCCCTCAAAAAGTAGAATCCTTTTTTAAGTCTATTGACCGGCTCGGTGTACACAAAAGGAACTTCTTTGTAATCGTATCCTTTGTGTTTCAACCATACATCCAACAGCAATTCGCCAAGCCGTCCGGGATATCTGGCGTGGAAAGGGGTATATTCTCGGTCTTTTAGCCTATCGGTCACTTCGAATAAAATGTCAAACAACCACTGACAGTACTCGTCAAGCAGTTCTTTGCGCATGATGAACATGTTGAATGCATGCATATAGGTATGCTTCATGCAGGTGTCAAAAGATGAAAGATACTCGGGATACAGTTGTTCGATAACGTCGCGGGTGGTATCCAAGGTTTCCTCATGAAGAGTATGAATATAGTGGCTGTAGACGGTTTCGATATAGTAACGGCGTTTTTTGGTTACGATAATATCGGTATCGTCAAGCAGAGCATCCACCTCTGCAGAGGTGATGATACGTTCAAAAGGGTCTTTGGAAGTGCGTTTTCCCATAAAATGCCGTCTGTAATGGGCAAGACCTAAATATTCTGCGTCCAGATTCTTCCAGCCCCAGTAAAGAGCGGTCAGTTCGCAAAATTGAGGATTTCGGTCGGAAATATGTTCGCCGGTGTTATCGCCCTGATAACCTATGGATTCTTTGCCTTCTGCGCCTACATGAACGGGCAGATACATGGGGTCGTCGGGCAGTCTGTTTTTTTTGTGAGCGGCAATCAATATTTTGATGTTTTTCATAAGCATTTTACCTTGCGCCTATGTGTCGTGAGATTTTTGATAAAATTGCGGAAACAGGCGCGAAAATGTTTCCGAATGGCTTTTTGGCTGTCATTTATGAGAAGTCAAAAAGTTTTGCACCTGTGCGGAAATTACAAAACATAATTCTGAGTCACAGGCACAATAATCCATTGTTACTACATATACATGATATAATAACTAAATTAAATAATATTGTCAACAAATTTGGGACATATTCTGTTTTTTTGTAGAAAAGTGTCTAAAGTCGAAAAAAATCGACACGTTTCTTGTACATACCCCACCATAGGAACGCTACTGTCAAAACCGTGACTGCGAAAACATAAGTGAGTGGCGTAGAAACATTGTTTTTTGAAGCCTACTTTTATGTATGTTGAAAATTTCGAAATTTGAAACAAAAAGTACACATATCATTGACAAAAAATTCATGATTTTGCAGTAAAAGCAAGGAGGTTTGGCGACTTTTTTATCATTTTGTCAAATATCGGTGTTTTAACGAGGTGTTTTTGCATGTTTTTACAGATTTTAATGCCTGTACTTGACAGTTGACCCTTTACGTGTTATTATAACAGGGTGGTAGTTTGCAATAGTCTACCATTATATGAGTAAACGTGTAGAAATGAGTTGCGAAAGCAACAACTAAAAATATAAGGTGAAGCATGAAACAAACGGTTCTGCAAAAAGCAGAAAAGTATTCCAAAAAGCGTCATAAAATGAGAACGCGCAATCGAATAGCGATGATTTTGGCTGTGCTCATAGTGTTTTGTACAACCTATGCGTTGATTTTGCCTGCAATCACCCTCGAAGGTGAGAAGGTTTACTGCGCTATCGAAGAGCATGAACATGTTCTTTCCTGCTATTCCGATTCCGAAGCAGATGTCGAATCTCCTATGGTCTACGAGCAAACGGTTTCTCAAGTGGAACTGACCGACGACTGGCGTGACGACATTATTGCTGTTGCGCAAACGCAACTTGGTTATACCGAAAGTGAAAAGAATTATGCTGTCATGGACGACGGCGAAACCATAAAAGGCTATACCCGATACGGTGAATGGTACGGAAACAAATACGGCGATTGGGCAGGTATGTTTGTTTCGTTCTGCTTGAATTATGCCGGTGTTCATGAATCGGTAATGCCGTTTGAGGAAAATAGCGAAAAACGAATCTCTGCATTGCGTGAAATGAATTTGTATCACAGTGCAGACTCCAAATATAAACCGAAACTCGGCGACCTTGTATTTTTCGATTTGGATAAATATGATGCTTCGAATCCGAGTGAACGTGTCGCAGACCATGTCGGTTTTGTATGCGAATTGGTTTATGATGAAGACGATTCGAACAAATTGATTCGTATCAAAACTATTGAAGGCGACGCTGATAACAGTGTTTGCAAGAAAATATACGAATTTGATGAAAAAACAATACTCGGATACGGCGAAATACCCGCGTTGCTGATTAGCATTCCGAACTGTGATTGCGGTAACTGCGCAGATGAACTTGACGAACATTCCGACGACTGTTTGAGAAAAGCCTTGGCGGTTAAGTTGGGCAAGGAAAAAAGCGCAAAGCAATTATCTAACCTTTGGATAAATCTTCCCGAAGATATCCGTAATATGATACTTGCATACGCCGAAGAGGAACAGCAGGAAAAAGCAATCAAACTCAATGCACTTATTGCCGCACTTCCCGAAGTTATAGAGAAAAGCACCTCTGTTGACGGTTTGGATTTCTCATTAACAGGTCCGTTTGAAGATTCTATGGAGGCTAATGTTTCCGAAATCAATGAAGATGCATTGGCAGGATTAAAGGAATACGTTAAAGATACAGAAGAACATCTTATTTCGGGCGCTTACGATATTTCTATTGTAGACGGCGACAATAAGGCTGAATTTGAGAATCCTATTAAGGTTGCTATTTCGGGTCTTGATATCGGCGAAATAAATCCGAAATATCTACGTGTGAAAGTTTATCATCTTGTCGGCACGGATGAATCCGATGTAGCGACGATAAGTGACGGAACTGAAGTTGAAATCATGAATGCTTCGATCGACGAAGACGGTAACCTTAATTTTGAAACCGATGATTTCTCTGTATTCTATTTCACTGTAGACTTCCACTATGAAGATATCACATTTAAAATCGACGGATATTCTTCCATATTATTAAGCCAACTTTTTAAAGAACTCGGTTTGCCGTTCGATGCTTCAAATGCAAACTCGGTTGTTTTCAGTGATGAAACTTACATTTCAATATCATCGGTCAACGATGATGACGGTAATGTTGAAGACTGGCTGTTAGTTTCCGAAAAGCCGTTCTCCACAGAAGAAACCTTGAAAATTGAATTTGTTGACGGCACAGTATTTGAATTAAAAGTTACCGACAACCAAACCCCCGCGGTTTCTGCAGATGATACTACGGCAGTAAACGTAACCATGACGGGTATCTCTAACGGACAAAACGTTACGGTAACGCTTTATAACAACGGCGTGTCGACAGGCAAAACGATAACCCTTAACGCATCTAACAACTGGAAAGGTTCGTTTACAAACCTTGAAGAAGGTTCATATTCGGTAGAATATACGACCTTTGATGGCTATATTTACGGAATTCAAAGCAGTAAAACGGAAGGCGGCTCGTGGAATAAGGTTTCCGGATTTACTAATGGCAAAACATATGTGTTGGTAAATACTTCCAGTAATACTAACTATGCCGTACAAAACAGTTCGGGAACAAATTTGTCCCGTAGTAGTAAAGTTAATATAAGCAACGGAAGAATTACCAGTGCCGTTTCAAACGCTATGCAGTGGTATTATGACGGTTATCTACAGAATGTGGAAACCTCAAATTATCTTATGTTGAGCAATAATTCGGGTGCAAAAACCAACAGTAGCACCAAAAACAATTTTACTTATACCAGTAGCAGTTATATTAGACAAGAAACCTCAACAGTACGTTATTTGAGGTATTCAAATTCATCATACTCGCAAACAACTTCTACTTCCGGAAACAACCGCCCGACGGCGTTCACGCTTTATGAGAAATCGGGCGACACGGATGAAATCAATTTCTCGATTATTGCTGAAAGTCGAATATACAACCCTAAAGAAGACACAACTACGTTTGAACATAATAAGACTATTGACTATCTTAATGACGGTGTGACCAATCCCGATACAGATCTTAAGGGCGAGGACTATTACCGCTTGTACATGGACATGACGGGAAAAAGCGAACCGATTGACTTGCTTATAGTAGTTGACGGCTCGAGCAGTATGACTACCGAAGACATGGAAGGCTCGATGCGACGCGATGATGCGATAACCAAGTTTTTGAACGGTTCTACCAGCAGGGTTACGAGCGACGGATTTATATCCTATTTCTTAGGATTAAACAGCGCAAACAACGTATCTGTAGTGCAGTTTTACGGACTCGTTGAAGACGTTACTGTCAACAGTAGCACCATCGTTTCAAACCAAAAAATAGATTATACGCACGATAGCACCGTGCTTTTGGACTGGACAGGCAGCGCCTCGAAATTCGTAGACTGTGAATGTAAGACGAATTCAGGTACAAACTACGAAGCGGGACTTCTCCGTGCGACCGAAGTGTTCTCTTCGAGTAAGGTGCGCGGCAACGGACACAGAAAGGTATTGCTCTTCCTTTCCGATGGTGTACCCACGTTCTTCCAGATAAATGCTAACGATATCGGAACAACGGTAGACGATGATTATGTACTTACTTCATCTGACACCGGAAGACGTTGGGGAGAAGGTTACACCAGTAACTATCCTTACTGTAAAGATACATCGAAACTAGCTTTTGACGATTTCAAAGCATCAAACCCCGGTGTAACCGTATTTACGGTTGGTGTATCGAAGGATATTAGTGAAACCAACCAGGAAGAATCACGAAGTCCTGAAGTGTTGCAGTATATGGCAACTAACGGCAACGGCGCGTTCTACGGAATCGACAGCAGTATGTCGGAATTGAAACTGCAACTCGAATCTATTTTCTACCCTCGAAACGTTACAATAACCGACGAACTCAGTAAGTATGTTCGTTATTATGAAAATAATCCCGATGTAAAAGTGACCATGAAAGAAATCGGAACAAATAATGTTACGGTTTTGTATGAAAACGGCGCTATTACCTCGGCGGGCAGGGATATTTTCGATGGTTTCACTTATACAGCAGGTGATACTTCCGCTAATCCCACCGGCTCGACCGGTACAATTGTTGCGAAGTTCGATTCTGAATATCAGTTCGATCCAAAATACACTTATACCGTTTCTTTCAACGTAAAGACAACGCAAACGGCATATTCGGAATTTGCAAACGAAGGCAAATATAATGCCGTCGGCGATGCAAAAACCGACTATGGAACAAATAATACAAGTTCCGAAAAATCAGGTTTCTATTCTAATAACGATGCTACGGTAAGTTATGAAATTTCGGGTGTTCCGGAATCAAGTAAGTATAAACACCCCGTAGTTCAGGTTGCTACCGAATCGTTGATTGTTAAGAAAGAATGGCTCGACGGATTAGATGCAAACGACCATGATCCGATACAAGTAGTGCTTGTCTTAAATCAAACGATAAACGGCGAAACCACCCAAACGCGGATTGGAGAACCCATAACTCTAAATGCGGAGAATAATTGGACATATACGTTCTCTAATCTTGTGAAACAGCAGTTGAGTTCTGACGAATATAAATATACCGTAGAAGAACTTAATGTTCCGAACGGATATGAAGTAAGTTACAGCGAATCTGTTGCAGATGCAAACGGTGTTGTAACATGGACAATCACTAACTATTCCAATATTGTTTTGACGTTGCAAAAGGTGGATTCGTTAGGAAACACAATTCGTGTTGCAGGTGTCACGTTTGAACTTTACGAAGACGAGGCTTTGACTCTTAAAGTCGGTGATAAATACATGACCGACAAAACCGGTAAAGTTGTCATCGAAAATATCGAAGACGGCAAAGTCTATTGGTTGGTAGAAAAATCAAGCCCTCCCGGATACGCATTAATGAACGGCGCACAACCTATTAAGGTTACGGCGAACGGCGTAGATTCGGACATATTGGTTGGTAACAAATACCTCAGTACTGATGATGACGGAGTGCTTTACGTTAAGAACTTCCAAGGTTATCAGTTGCCTATGACGGGTGGCAACGGAACATATACCGTATATGCATTCGGTGTATTGCTGATGATCGGTACAATAGTGCTTGGTTATGTTTTGAGTCACAGACGCAAAAGCGATGCAAAGTAGAGCAACACTTGCGTTGTGAAAACATGCTTTGCGTGTCCTTAATTTATTTGAAATAAAAAAATAAAAAAAATATATTTTTGGTTGAAAGGACTAAAAAATGAAAAACACAAAAAGACTTTTTGCGCTTTTGATTGCAGTGTTAATGGTATTTTCTATGAATATCATCGCACTTGCAGCAAACAACGACGGTAAGATTACCGTTGCGAACGCAACCATCGGCGAAACCTACACGATCTACAAAATTTTCGATGCAAAATTAGGTGACGACGATGCAATCACTTACGTCTATGACGGAACTCTTCCTGAAAACGACTACTTCACACAGGATGAATACGGTTTCATCAGTGTGCAGGATGCCGCAGTAGACGCAAACGGCAACCTTACTGAAGGTGCAATCGAATTCCTCGGCACATTGAAGACCACTGCAACTGAGACTATCGTTGCTGAAAGTTCTACAGTTGTATTCGATGAACTCGCATACGGCTATTACTATGTAACCTCCTCTCTTGGCGTTGCAGTAACCATCGACAGCACAAATCCCGAAGTTGTTATCATCGACAAAAACAACGCTCCCACCATTACCAAGACAGTAAACAAAGAAGAAGCAACAATCGGCGAAGTTCTTACCTTTACTGTTGAAGTTCCCCTTGTACAGTATGAAGGCACCAAAAAAATCGTTGAATACTACGTATTCGATAATATGGAAGATTGCCTTACCTACAACGATGACCTTTCCGCAACCATCAAAATCGGCAACGGCGAAGCAGTAGAATTCGACGGTTATGAACTTTACACCAAGGACTCTACCGACGTTGAACTCGCAGAAGGTCAGGATTTCCTCGCTGTTATCGCTATGCAGAACACCACAACAATAACTGTTGGCGAAGGCGAAGAAGCAGAAGAAGTAACCGTTTATGACGGCACCTTCCTTTATGACGCAAACGCAGTTGTAACCTTTACTTACACTGCTACCGTTAATGAAAACGTTAAGGTTGGCGAGGCTATGCTCAACTACGTTGAACTTAACTGGATTGCTGACGCAGGTCGCGTTCCTCCTCCTGTACCTCCCGTACCTCCCACACCTCCCGCAGAACTTCCTACCGAACCTAATGGTGAAGGTCCCAACGGCACCACAAAGAACTATTCTTCCGAAATCAAACTCACCAAGATTAACGGTGAAGACGAAACTCTTGTTGGCGCAAAATTCACTATTTCCGGTATTTCCACAAAAGTAGCATACATCAACGAAACCATCTTCGTTAAGGATGATGAAGGCGATTACTGGATGCTCAACGACGGTACTTATACTACCGACGCACCTATTACCGAATCCTACACCGAAGGCTACGTTACCTATCTTGCTAACGCAGATAAGTACGACAGCCTCACCCAAAAATACACCAAGGTTACCAATGTAACCAAAGAAACCTCTGAATTAGAAAACATCACCGCTGAAGGTTATGTTGATGCAAACGGTGTTATCACTTTCACCGGTCTCGGCGAAGGCGAATACATCATCACCGAAATTATCGCTCCCTCGGGTTACAATCGTCTTACTGATGATATTACTGTTGTAATTGATTTCAACGAAGACGAAAAAGTATTCACCGCTACTGTTGACGGCGCAGATACCGAAGTTGTTGACGGCGTTGTTTCGTTCGACGTAATCAACTATGCAGGTGCTGTTCTTCCCGGCACCGGTGGTATCGGTACTACCATTTTCTATGTACTCGGCGGACTCCTTCTTGTTGCTGCAGCAGTATTGCTTATCACCAAGAAATTTGCAGGCGCAAAGAGATAATTTTTAAAAAACCATAAAATGATTGCTATTTACCGGAGAGGGATTATCCTTCTCCGGTAATACAATAGAAAGGAGGAATCTGCATGTACAAGACCAAAACTCAAAAAAGACGTAGTAGAAGTTTTACAACGATATTATTGGTTTTAGTCTTTATTGTGGGATTTTCCTTGCTATTGTATCCGACGATAAGCGATTATATAAATTCATTGCACCAGTCTAAGGTTATTTCATCTTATTCCGAATTTGTATCGAATATCGACGATGAAACATATGAAAAAATTTTAAAGGCTGCAAGAGATTACAATGAAACTATTGCGACCCGACAAAATGATTTTTCGCTTAGTCCCGAAGAAAAAGAAGTCTATAACAAATTGCTTAATGTTTCCGGCGACGGAATAATGGGATATATCGAAATTCCCAGCATAAAATGTACGCTTCCGATTTGTCACGGTACAAGCGAAAGCGTTCTTCAAACTGCAATCGGACATCTTGAATGGACGAGTCTGCCTATCGGCGGCGAAAGCACGCATAGTGTAGTATCCGGACACCGCGGTCTTCCGTCTGCCAAGTTATTTACTAATTTGGATAAACTTGCAGAAGGCGACATTTTCATGATACGCGTTCTTGACGAAGTGTTGACGTATGAAGTTGACCAGATTCTTATTATAGAACCGGATCAGGTAGAATCGTTGCGCGTGGAGAACGGGAAAGATTATTGTACGTTGTTTACGTGTACGCCCTACGGCGTTAATACACACCGCATGTGTGTTCGAGGACGCCGAATTGACAATATCGAGGAGTCCAAGACGATTCACGTTACATCGGACGCGATGCAGATCGAACCGCTTATCGTTGCACCTATTGTGGCATTTCCGATTTTATTGGTGGTGTTCATAATAATTATGATGTCAAAACCCAAAAACAAAATAGAATAAGAGTCGTTTTTGCAGAAAAAACGACTCTTTTTTGTTTTCAAATATGCTCGGATATTGAATTATAATGGTTGTTTTTGTTGTTGATTTATGCTATAATGTGTACAATTCTTGATATTAATGAAGCGAATTTTCAGTAAAGGCGAAATAAGTATGCATAAGGCAAAACTCAAGTTCCATAGAGCAAGAATGGAAATGAAAGCATTGTTAAAGTCGATTCCGGCAACAACAGTGACGTTATTTGTTGTCAGCGTTATCTGTATGAATCTTTTAGCAAATAAGACTCTTTTACAGTTGGATTGGATAGCGCTGGACGGCGGTATATTGATCTCTTGGTTATCGTTTATGTGTATGGATATTATAACCAAGCACTTCGGTCCAAAAGCATCTAACCGTATTTCTGTACTTGCTGCTATGATTAATCTGCTCACTTGCTTGATTTTCTTTGTTGCGAGTATAATTCCGTCAAATGCGAGTGATTACAGTGCTTTCGACGGCATTTTCGGCGGCACTTGGTTTATCCTTTTGGGAAGTACGGTCGCTTTTCTCGCTTCTGCGGTGATCAATAATAGATTGAATTGGATGATCGGAAAATGTTTTAAGAATAATTCTGACGGTAAACTTGCTTTTGCCATGCGAACCTATGTTTCGACATTTGTCGGTCAGTTTTTAGATAATTTTATCTTTTCGATTATAGTGTTTGTCATTTTTGCTCCGATCTTCTGGGACGGATTCCATTGGACGGTATTGCAATGCAGTATGTGCGCATTGACCGGTGCAGTTGCAGAACTTCTCATGGAAATCGTTTTTTCTCCTATCGGATACCGTATCACGAAAAAGTGGCAAAACGAGTCTGTGGGCAAAGAATACTTTGACTATATAGAAAGGGAAGCAAAAGAATGAAAGTTTTGATCACGGGAACATCACAGGGCATAGGTAAGGCCATTGCGGAGATCTTTCTTAAAGAAGGACATGATGTTGTTGGTATAGATAGACAAGAGAAAAGTATTGATCATACCGCTTATACTCATTATGTGTGCGACGTGAGAGATAAAGACGCTTTGCCTTGTGTTAATGATGTTGAAATTCTCATAAACAATGCAGGAACGCAGAACGAGGCAGATATAGATATCAATTTAAAAGCGCTGATTTATATTACCGAAAAATACGGCGTTCAGAGTAATATTAAGTCTATTTTAAATATTGGTTCTGCAAGTGCGCATACAGGGGCGGAATTTCCCGAATACTGTGCAAGTAAAGGCGGAGTTTTATCGTACACTAAAAATGTTGCGATGCGTATTTCAAAATACGGCGCTACTTGTAACAGTTTAGATCCCGGCGGAGTTATCACGCCGCTTAACGAATGTGTCATGAATGACCCTAAACTGTGGGAACAGATTATGGACGAAACACCGCTTAGAAGATGGGCAACTGCCGAAGAAATAGCACAGTGGGCATACTTTTTGACAGTTATCAATAAGTTTTGCACGGGACAGAATATCTTGGTAGACGGTGGAGAATCAATCAACTACAATTTCATTTGGAAAGATTAGTTAAAATATAGTATATTTTGAGGCATATAACATTATATTTTAACAAGAGATTAATAAAATTTAACGAAAGATTGAAAAATGGAGTTAGATATACAAAAGACGGTTAAAAAGTCGACTTTTGTTGAAATTTCTCTTGTGAAATATCTTAAAAGTATGTTATAATTACTTAAATTCCGAAAACGGAGCATGTATATTCAAATGAAGCAGAAACAAAAGAAATGGATGAAATATCGCCACAGAGTAGTTAGAAATGTTGCTATGGCGATACTTTATCCCTATTCGAAAATAAAATACGGCATCAAAGTCGACCGATTTAAAGAACAAGGTGATAGAGCCTATCTCGTTTTGCTTAACCACCAAACCGCGTTCGACCAATTTTTTGTCGGCATGGCGTTCAAAGGTCCGATATATTACCTTGCAAGTGAAGATTTATTTTCGAAAGGTTGGGTGTCCTCGGCTTTAAGATGGTTGGTTGCGCCGATTCCGATCAAGAAACAAACAACCGATATTGCTGCGGTTTTAAACTGTATGCGAGTGGCCAAAGAAGGCGGCACTATTGCTATCGCCCCTGAGGGAAACCGTACATATAGCGGCAAGACCGAATATATGAATCCGTCGATAGCCATGTTGGCAAAGCGGATTAAACTTCCGATAGTATTGTACCGTATCGAGGGCGGATATGGTGTTCATCCGCGCTGGAGTGACGTTGTAAGAAAGGGCAGTATGCATTCTTACGTTTCGCGCGTTATCGAACCCGAAGAATATCAAAACATGACCGATGATGAACTCTTGCGTGAGATAGAGAGCGGACTTATGGTTGACGAGGGCGTCGCCGACGGCTTGTTCAAATCCAAAAAGACTGCCGAATACCTGGAACGCGCGGTTTATGTTTGCCCGTTTTGCGGACTTTCGGAGTTTGAGAGCAACGGCAAAGAGATAGAATGTAAAAAGTGCAACCGTAAAATTATTTACGGTGACGATAAAAAACTCACAGGCGTAGGTTTTGATTTTCCGTTTGAATTTGTTACCGAGTGGTACGATTATCAAAAAGATTTTGTTAATGCGCTTGATCTGGCACAATATAACGAAAATCCGATGTATGTCGAGCGTTCGAATCTGTCCGAAGTAATTGTAAACGAACATAAGAATATTCTTTTCGAAAACGCTGAAATACGTCTTTACGGCGATAAAGTTACCGTAAACGAGGGAAGTGAAGGCGCTTTGGTTTTCCGCTTTGACGAGGTGACTGCCGTTTCGGTTTTGGGACGTAATAAGTTAAATATATATCACGACAAGAGGGTATTTCAGTTAAAAAGCGGTAAACGCTTTAATGCGCTTAAGTATGTGAATATGTATTACCGTTATAAGAACATAAGCAAAGGAGATACAGATGGAAAATTTTTGGGACTTTAGCGTTTGGAGCAGTTTTAACCTGATCGCAGTTTTGCTGGTTAGTCTTCTTGTTGCAAACGTATTGAAAAAGAACATCAAATTTCTTCAAGCGTCGCTTATCCCCACTTCTGTTCTCGCAGGGGGCGTTTTGGTTGTTGTTGCAGGTATTTATAAGTCTGTAACAGGCGATGTGATGTTTGATACTGCCTTTTTCGGCGGTGACGGAACCGCAACGCTTGAATTACTTACATACCATACTCTCGCGTTGGGCTTTATTGCTTCTGCTTTCAAAAATTCAAAAGGCAAACTTAATAAGCAAAGAACGACCGAAATATTTAATACCGGCGTAACAACGGTTTCTACCTATCTGTTGCAAGGCGTAGTCGGTATGGGCATCACCATTGTCGCCGCTATGATAGTTACCGATTTCTTCTCGGCTGCAGGACTTTTGCTTCCGTTCGGATACGGACAGGGAACAGGTCAGGCACTTAATTACGGCGGAATTTATGAAAACGACTTTGGCTTTTCAGGCGGTAAGAGTTTTGGTCTTACAATCGCGGCGTTGGGATTTATTTGCGCAAGTATCGGCGGCGTTATTCATTTGAATATTTTGAGAAAAAAAGGAAAAATATTAACAAAAGCCACCGAGGAAGGGGCATTGCGTTCCGAAGAGATTCAATCGGATAACGAAATTCCCATGCAAGAAAGCATTGATAAAATGACAGTGCAGATTGCACTTATTGCGTTGGCATACCTTTTGGCTTACTTGTTTATGTTTTTACTTAGCAATTTCTTGCCCGGTATGAAGTCGGTAATCTTTGGCTTTAACTTCCTGCTTGGTGTTTTAGCCGCAACGCTGGTAAAGGCTGTAATGGCATTTTTGAAGAAGAAAAAGGTTATAAAGAAAGAGTATACAAACGACTTTCTTATGACTCGTGCAAGTAACTTTTTCTTCGATTTAATGGTAGTTGCGGGTATCGCGGCAATTCGTCTGAGCGCCTTAGAAAACTACTGGGGAATAATTTTGATTATGGGTGTCGTAGGATTAATCATCACCTATATTTATAATCATTTTATAGCAAAGACGCTGTTCAAAGAATATCAAGAGGAACAGTTCCTTGCGATGTACGGAATGCTCACAGGTACGGCAAGTACAGGTATAATTCTTCTTCGTGAGATAGACGGCGATTTCAAAACCCCCGCAGCAGACAACTTGGTATACCAAAACTTTCCTGCTATCGTTTTTGGTTTCCCGTTGATGATACTTGCAACACTCGCACCCGTAAAACCGATTCTGACGTTAATAATACTCTTCCTTTTCTTCGTTGTTTTGAATGTGATTTTGTTCAGAAGTTTTATCTTCAAAAAACGCACGAAAAAGTAGACTCTATTTTAAAAGAAATATAAAAGAAAACCATCCGTTTAGGATGGTTTTTGTTTTGGCGCGAAAATAAAGGGATACCGTGAGGGCATCACTAAAGAGCAGAACTATTATACGATTTTCTTGTATAAAAGTCAACAATCGGCGGTCGGGCAGTACCACCGAATTCTCGCTTTCTGCGGTTTGAACCGCGCGGTTACAAATATGTGATTCTATAATGATTTTATCAAAGGTTATTTCGGGTTTCGGATTTATATTATAACTTATAAAATTTTTTAAAATTCTTCTTGCGTTAGTCGATTGCTTGTTTTATAATATGGGAAGCGTATAAGATTAAGGGGTGATTCGATGCAGATTAGGAAGTTGTTTTTTGGCGATAAAAGGTTTTACTCTCGCGTCGTCTCCCTCGCAGTACCTATAATTATACAAAACGGCATTACCAATTTCGTAACCCTTCTCGATAATATCATGGTTGGACGCCTTGGCACCGAGTCAATGTCGGGCGTTTCTATTGTCAACCAGTTCATATTTATATTCAATCTTTTGATATTCGGTGCCATTTCAGGCGCGAGCATATTTTCGGTACAATACCACGGAAAGAACGATTCAAACGGTGTCAGACACTCGTTTCGTTTTAAACTATATGTAAATATGCTACTGTCTATTGCGTCAATCGCGGTGCTGGCCTTGTTTGGCGACAATCTTATTTCTACCTTTCTTTTTGAAAACGACACAACAGGCGACTTAGCATTAACGCTTTCCGAGGGCAAGGAATACCTGAAAATAATGTTGATAGGCCTTATGCCTTATGCGATTTCTCAGGCATATGCATCTACCCTGCGCGAAACCGAACACACCGTTGTTCCAATGGTATCAAGTGTCATCGCCGTCGTCACGAATTTTGTTCTAAACTATATTTTGATTTTTGGCAAACTTGGTTTTCCCGCTATGGGCGTAAAGGGCGCTGCTCTTGCGACGTCGATATCGAGATTCGCCGAACTGCTTATTTTGGTGATATGGAGTCATCGAAACACCGACAAATGCCCTTGTTTCAAAGGCGTTTTCAAATCGTTATCGATTCCTTTACAACTTGTCAAAACAATGATAATTAAATCGCTTCCCTTGGTGGCTAACGAGTTTTTATGGTCGCTTTCGTTAACTTTACGAAACCAGTGCTATGCCACAAGAGGCATAGACGTTGTGGCTGCGCAAAACATCTGCTCAACCATTTTTAATCTGTTTTCCGTGATTTATATGTCGTTCGGTACGGTAATTTCTATTATGGTTGGCGGACTTTTAGGTCAGGGACGTTTCCAAGAGGCGCGAGATACCAACCGCAAGGTGCTTGTCTGTTCGGTATGCTGCGGTATTACACTTGGCGCGATGCTGACACTTTGCTCGGGGATTTTCCCTAACGCATATAACACAGAGGCGGAGGTTAAAGAACTTGCCTCGTATATGATGATAGTATCAGGCATTTTTATGCCACTCTACGCGTTTAACAACAGTTCGTATTTTACGATACGATCGGGCGGAAACGTTTGGATTACGTTTATTATGGACAGCGGTTTTATGTGTGCCGTTATGTTTCCTGCAGTTTTTCTGTTTTCGAGATTTACTGCAATCGATATTGCCGCACTTTTTGTAATCGGTCAGGGTGCGGAAAGTCTAAAAGCGTTTTTTAGTTTTTATATGCTAAAAAAGAGCCAATGGACAAAAAATCTAGTTGCAGAAAAATAAAAAATGACCGTCATGCAAGGCGGTCATTTTTATATCGTTTATTACGGCTGAATCTTTTATTATTTGGCAACTATCACAACATAATAATTAACACCATTCTTTTTAATATAGTTGGATATATATTCGTTTGCTTTTAAGATACTTTTGTTAGAATTATCTTTTAAATCAATATTTGCATTTGTATCATAATACCAATTATCATACGTATAGTCTAAATTTTCATTAAGAATATCTCCACCTAAAACTATATATGTATTTTCTTTACAATAATCTAGAATTTTGAAAATATCAGATATAGCCCAAGCCGTTTCACCACTGGTTGTAGTTAAAGAAGGTATTGATGGATAATTAATATATTTCATAATAAACCTCTTTATGATTCGAGTAGAAATAACATATCTGCGATTTAAAAACGCCATGATTAATTATACAATGGATATGAGTGATTGTCAACAATCACCGGTCGTGATTCATTGCGAACTCCGTCGCTTACCGTGCAGTTCCACTGTACTCTCGCTTCTTACGTGTTGCAATCCTGTGACGGTAAAAATGTGTTTCCGACACATTTTTACTCGCCCTTCGAATCCCCTCAGATACCAAAAGAAAAAGGACACATATCGTGTCCTTTTATCTTTTGGCGCAGAGGGAGGGATTCGAACCCTCGTGTGGTTTCCCACAAACTGATTTCGAGTCAGCCCCGTTATGACCGCTTCGATACCTCTGCGTATATAAAAATATTAAGTTGTATTCGTTTTTGGGGTATCATCTACGGGTCTACGCCCCGTTATGTCCGGTTTGCGGTGATACGAATAAAATCGGCGCATCCGAGGGACACTTGATTTTATTCGACCGCTGCACGAACTCGCGCTCGTTGCATCTGCCACTGGCAGCACTCGCGCTCGTTCCCGCTTCGATACCTCTGCATATATTATGGAGATTATGTTGTAACGATATTAGAGGTGTTTTGAACACCGCGAGGTATATTGTATCATGGCAAAACAATTTTTGCAACAGTTTTTTGAAAAATGTTTTGTCTTTTAGTTTTTTGTTTAGAAAAAGTCATGCACCTCGATGATTCGGGGTGCATGATTTATTATTTTATCGGGAGTTCAAGTTGATGATTGCCGTCTGTTAATGAAAGCGGAAAGGTTATCTCGTTATCATCAAGCGTTAATTTGCTGATTTCGTACGATGCTTTAATATGCAAGTTGGTGTTCCCACAATTAATATCTGCCTCATATTCTATTTTTGGCGTTGCTGATATTAGCGTCCGGTTCGCACCGAATTTTAGACCCAAAACATATTCAAGCATTATTCGATAATACCACGAGGCTGCACCCGTATACCAACTCCAACCGCCTCGACCTGTATACTGACCTGAATAGATATCTGCCGCAACCGCATAAGGTTCGATTTTATATGCGCGTGACAACTCTTTGTCGGAACATCTTGCGGCAGGGTTGGCACAGTCCAGTATTAGTAACGCTTCCTCAGTCATGCCCGAAATAAGACAGCCAAGAGCACCCCAAAGTGCACCGTGCGTATATTGACCGCCGTTTTCGCGTATTCCTGCGACATAACCGCGAATATATCCGACCCTTGTTTCTCCGTTAGTGAACGGGGGAGAAAACAATTTGAATATTTTGTTTTTGCGGTCATAAAGCGTGTTGAATGCGGTATTTAATCCTAATCTTGTCCGTTCGGGATCGAGTTTTGCAATGGCGGCGAATGCTTGAGAAAGAATGTCTATTTCGCATTCATCACAACCTTCTATTCCCAATATTTTTCCGTCATCACAGATTGCACGTGCATAACGATCACCGAAAAATGCTTTTTCTTCGATATTATTGCGTAACGTTTTTACCGTTTCGCTGTAATGCTGTGCAGTTTCAAACTCGCCTCTTGCTTGGCAAATCGGTATAAACATTTTCGCGGCAATTATGAACAAAAGCGAGGAAAAAACACTTTCGCCAATTCCTTTTTCGCCAACTAACGAAAAACCGTCGTTCCAATCGCAACTGCCCATCAGGATCAGTCCGTTTTTGCCGAACCGTTCGGCATAAGCAAGTGCACGTAAGCAGTGTTGGTATACGCTTTCTTTGATATCGCTTAACTCGGGTTGCTCATACCGTTCGTTGCGGTTGCCCAAGGGCGGTGACGAAAGGTAATGAACCTTGGTATCAAGTATTCCCGTATCTCCCGTCTTTTCGATATAATCGCACACTACTATCGGAAGATAAAGCATATCGTCCGAACATTTGCTTTTTATTCCTCGGTTCACTCTGCCGAAATGCCGTGTATGCCACCAATGCATTACGCACCCTTCGAGATACTGGTGAGCGCAACAGCGGAAAATATGGGTTCTGACCGTTTCGGGTGAGGAGTAGATAATGGATAACGAATCCTGAAGTTGATCGCGAAACCCGTATGCACCGCCGCTTTGATAAAATGAACCGCGTGCATAAAACCTACATGCGGATATTTGATAGGGAAGAAAGAAATTCATCATTCTGTTATGAGAATCGCTTCTTGTCGATATCTGTATGCGCGGTATGAGCGAATTTGCGAAGTCGTAGGCTTCTTTATACGCAGTTTCGAAAAACCGTTTGTTTATCTTTTGTGCTACCTTTTTTGCGCCCGATTCGGTAGTACATGCGCCAAGAAAGAATAAAATATCGTTCTCGTTGCTGTAGATTGCGTTTTCGTTTTTATCGGTATAACCGTCGCAAACACCTGCAAATCCGTAGCCTTCGGGGAAAGTCATGCCAAAAACGTTTTTAAACATAAGGCATTGGTTGGTCGATGCTGTAAATGCCTTGGTTTCTATACCGTTTACCGATTGAACGCTATCGCCCATTACCGGTTTTACTTCAAAACATGTCTCATGTGAACTTCCTTTTTTATATTGAACACGAATCAATTTGACGGGAAATTTTGGCGGTATCACGACTGTAACGGTATAGGAAACGTCCTCTGCTTCACCGTGGTAGACCGCTCTGCCTTTTTCGTAAGTTACTTTGTTTGATATGGCACAAAGATCGTATTTTTTGCCGTTTGTCTTTAGATAAATTCTTTCTCCGTTATCTAAAGAGCGAACGTCGCCGTAAAACGAACAAAGTCTGCGCTCACGTGCATTGTCGTAAAAGGTATACCCAAGACTCGATTGCGTGATAACCGATGAAAAGCGTTTTCCTGTAAGCACAAAAGAATAGGGTGCTTTAGGGAGAGTACTTTTATCAACGACAAATCCGTCGGTTATAAAATATCCGTTGCTTGATTTTGCCGCATCGCTTGGAACAGGCAACGGCGATGCATTTTGAGGTGAAGTGATTATTTCTTCAAACTTGCTTTGTTTATTTTCGGTGATACGCGGTGTATCGTTCGAAAAATCAATATAAAAATGCGCTTTGTTCTTTAGCGCGGAGAGCAGATCCGATGATACTTCTCCCTGACGAATCAAAAAAATACCGCCGTTTCTTCCGATATACTGAGAAACACCAACGTTCGCACAGCGTTCTCGAATCGACGCTTCGATAGGTCGGTTATAGTTGTCGCTGTCCGATATCATAAAGATCAATTCGCACCGTATACATGCACGTGCAAGTGAAAGAAACGACTTCAAAACAGCATCGGTACGCGTAACGGCAATTTCCGAAATCAAAACTACTGCCAAAGGGTGGTCGCCCGAAATGCCTCTGCTCCAAAGGTCGCCGATTCCGCAACGGCTGAATTCGGTCACACGCGTTGCGCCCGAATTGTAAAGCAGAGAGGGAAGCATTCTTTCGAATATTTCCTCTTCGTTAGAAATCGGATAATTACCCTTGTTGGTTCGCGCAAGTCGTATATTTCCTTCGCATTCCTGTTTTGTTACACCGCAAGTGATTAAAAATTCCGAACGTCCGCCGTCAGCGTTTGATGCCCTAACTAAACATAGAGGGTCTATACATGCGCCGATTTTATTATCGGTTGTTTCAAGCGCATAATCCAAAGGACTTGATATTGAAGAAACCGAGAGGTTTTCCCGACTTGTTAAAAACGAAAAATTCATATCACGGTTGCGAGGTGCGACGGCAAGTGAAAAAACATATTTGCCGTCAAGACTGCTCCTGCGGTGAAAATATAAGATCCGCTTTTGCTGATCGTATTCGCTTTCGATAAAAAGACGCGAAAACGAAATATGAGAAAGATACTTTTTTCGGCTTTCAAGCACAGGTTCAAAAACGAAAGTAATATCATACTGCTTTAATGCCTCTGCGCGTGTGCTTATACATAGACAGTTGCTGTTTTTTGCCATACTGTACCCCACACTGCCCGAAAACTCTTTGCCCGATACTATATGCGAAACAGAGTCGCTTTTGCGTTCGAACCCGTATCCGTCACCGCCGTAAAGCGGAACGCAACCGTAGGATTTTCCCGCACGTGAGAATACGACCCCTGCGGTAAAGCGCAGGGAATCCTTTTCGAATTCGGTATGAGTTATCATTTTGTCGCCGCAGTTTATTGCAATATGACCGCTGCTTGTGACAATGGCAGACAGGTCACCGCGATTTAAAAGAACTGCAGTCGGGTTTTCCGGATCTGCACTTTCGGTATGACCGCTTCTTTTGATAATAGCACGTTTGGATTCTTCTAAACTGCCGAAGTTGTCCCCGAAAACATGAGCGTCTATCGGTATCTTTTCCTGTAAAAGTTCGTTTGCGGCAGACATGCTTTTGTCGGACATAAAACGTCTTACAAAAATATTGTCGCGAATAGCGTTTATCGACGCGATTATGCTCATACCGACGTGATGTGCCATATAACTTTTTACGCATATCCCGTCGGAATCGCTGTTCATGTCAAGCGCCTCGTAGAATCCGTATTTTCCGTACATACCGCGCTTTTCAAGAGCAGAAAGGTTTTTCATCGCGGCATTTCCGTAGATACACAATGAAAGATAGGTTGAATAAGGCGAAATTATCTTTTCGTTAGATGCTATACGTCGCAAGGCGATAGATTGAATACCGTTTGCTTTGTATTGGTAGTGCATTTCGCTGTCAAAAGAGTAAAAACCGCTTTCGCTTACACCCCATATATCAAAAGCGGAACGTTGCACCATAAGCGAGAAAGCAATACTTTCGTACATGAATGAATCGCGGTATAAAGGCAGAAAAAGTTGCGGCATAAGATACTCGAACGCCGTACCCGACCAACTCATCATGCCGATATAACCGCCCTTGTGGGTAAGGGTTCTGCCGAGTGCTCCCCAGTGCTTTTTCGGTACTATCGACGAGGCAACGGCGTAATACGCCGTCATTCGCGCCTCGCTCATAAGCATGTCATAACATCCCGAATCGGCAATTCCGACGTTCCCTTTTATGCCTATACGGAACAGGTCGCGCCGATTATCGTAAAGAATACTTAAATCGGTTTGGGAAATAAGCGTCTCGATTCGCGAAATAATGCTTTCAATACGGTTGTCTTCGCCGATATATTCTAATAACCCCTCTTTAAGCGCGACAAGCATAACGACAAAATTGCCGCTGTCCACCGATGAAACATAACGGTCGCCTATAACGGTGAGATCGGAAATATCGTACCAGTTGAATAGATTGCCGTTGTATTTATCAAGGCTCTCGACTGTTTTAAGGCTGTTATCAAGATTTTCGTAGAGTTCGGTTGAGGTGATAAGGTCGATATCTCTTGCGGCAAGGAGCGAAACGAGATAGAATCCGATGTTTGTCGGCGAAGTGCGCATTGCAATGCTTGTAATCGGCGACAACTGAACATTATCGGGCGGAAGATAGTTTGTGTTTTCGGCTACGTTTTCGCGGTAGAAATCAAACATATCCGATACGTGCGCTTTGAGGATTTTTTTCTGTTTTTCGGAAACCGTCGGACGCGCTTCCTCGCCGCCACCGACATTGCGCGAGAGCACAAGTGAGATAAGCGGATATATAAAATACAAAAGACCTGTAAAGCGCATAAAAGGCGGACGCGCAAACATAAGCACGGTAAATCCGATAAGCGCGGAAACCGCACCGTCTAAAACGTATTTTCCGAGCGTACCCGAAAGTTTTTCTGTTTGTGCGGCGGTTGTCCATTCAAGCGTTTTCTTTTTGGTGAATAAACGGTAGAACGCAAGATAAAGCGCGTGTAAAGTAAGGGTTGCACGACGGCAACTTGACGATATTTCGAAGAATACGCGCATGAACGTTTGGGTAAGCATCGAATATGCTTTCGAGAAAAAACGCAAACATGCAAACGGAGAACCCGAAAATAAAAATCTAACCACCGTAAGCACACAAGGCAGTAAAAATTCGGAGTATGCCAATAAGAATAAGGATAATCCGCTTGTGCCACTTAAAAAACAGCCTATTACTATTGCCAATATCGACGATATCGGAGATAGGTGTTTTAACGCCGTTAACAATAGTCTGACCTTAGAAAAGCGGTTGATAATACCTGTAAAAAGAAAATAGAGGTTTTGAAAATCGCCCCTTAACCAACGGTGATGACGTCTGAAAAACGAAACGGTGTTTCCCGGCGTAGAGTCGGTAAAAGTAATATCGGACGCCGCCAATGTGCGCAGTATGCTTCCTTCGATAACGTCGTGGCTTAATATAAGTCCTTCGGGCAGTTTATCCGAAATAAGAGTATCGAAAAGCGATACATTAATAAGACCTTTACCGCAAAACGAACCCGAACCGAAAAGGGTTTGCGAACGCACAAAAGCCGCGTTTGCATAAACGTCAGCACCGCCCGCGCCCGAAATAAGACGCGAAAAACCTGTTCGGTAAGCACTTTTGAGTTCAGTACGAACCGTCGGTTGAATAATGCCGTAACCCGAAACTACACATCCGTCTTTTATAACGGGGCGGTTGGCAGGATGAAGCGCGACAGAAAGTAATTCGTTTACGCTGCCTACCGAAAGGTTGGTGTCGCTGTCAAGTGTGAGGATATACTTTATATCACGAATAAAATTTCCGCCGTAATATTCACTTTTTCCGCCGTGTATTATGTGTGAAACCAGTTCGCACACTGCACCTCGTTTGCGCTCCCAACCGCCGTATTTGTTTTCGCTTTTATTAAGAAGGCGTTCGCGGAAAAATAGGCAGAATCTTTCTCCGTGGAGTTTATTGAGTTCATCTATCTTTTTGTGGGCAGATTCGATTATTTCGTTATCGTTAAGTTGGTACGGCGAATCGGAATCGGGCAAGTCGGCGAGTAAGCAGAAATAAACGTTATCATCGGGGTTCATATATTTGAACCTTGACAGCGATTCGAACACCTTGTTGTCGCTTTTTCCGCCTGTCATGAGAGAAGCGACCGTAACAAGCGTTTTTGCGTTGTCGGGTATTTTGCTCAGCGTCAGTCGCGGTGCGCGGTAGGCGGGTACTGTCATGGATATTATTTGGTCTGCTATCGCGCCCGAAGCGACAGAAAACGGAATAAGGAGCAGCAAGGTGATCCAACCTATAAAATAAAACGATAAAAGCGACAGCAAAACAAAAACCGTTCCGAGTGTAAGATACCAAGCGGTCGCATAACTCTTTTTCGCCGAAAACAACATAGTTCCCAACGGTATCTTCTTCGTTGCCGATTCTTTAATAAGTCTTGTGACCGCTTCGGTTTCGGATATACTGTGCATTTTTGCGTAATCGGCGACCGCTTTGCGGTATTGCCATTTTGTATCCGAATCGTAATCGTTGTATTGCTTTTCGTATTGTTCGAGCGATTCTTCGGGTTTCCATACCGACGGCAGAACATCGTCATACTCGGGGTCGGTTAGTGAATGGAGTAACTTTATGGAGTTTGGAAGCAAATCCATTTGTTTGTTGTCGGTAAGAATATTACCTATCTTTATTATTGAGCAAACCGAAAGCAAAGTTCTTACCGCACATAATTCACGGTAAGAAAAATCATTTTTCTGTGTTTTTAAATATCTAATGAGTGTATTAGGAGTAGGAATATAATCTCGGTCCGCGCAATAGCGGTTGATTATATTGAACATATCGTCGCACTTTAATACTTGTTTATCGCTTAACGCTTTACGGTAGTGCTTGTCTATTACATAAAAATTATCGCAAAGCCAAGCCGAAACATCGCGTTCGCTTAATCTTCTTTTAATAACAATATAAGACTTTTTCAGTTTACCTCTTAGATTTGTATGCATAATAACTCCTGACAGTAAAGGTAAATTTTACTTTATTATCGGCAGTTATGTGTTTTTTATGCCTGTAAACGAATAATAAGAAATAAAAAAGAGAATTAATAAACAAAAAAGGAAATGCTTATGATAAATAAGAATAACCATTGCTGTTACGATTCGGATTGTTCAGAGGAAAACAGAGAACTCGAGAATAATCCGCTCCCAAACCAAAGCGTTACAACGGTAGGGAACGGAATATGTATACACTCTATGGTCATTGCAGGACAGATAGAGGGACATTTTGCGGCATCGCCCCAAAGTAAATCGACTAAATACGAACAATGCATACCGACACTTGTTGCGGTTGAGGAAAACGATGATATAGACGGTCTTTTGCTTTTGCTTAATACGATAGGCGGAGATATAGAAGCGGGACTTGCAATAGCAGAACTTATTGCAGGTATGACAAAACCCACCGTTTCTATCGTTTTGGGCGGCGGACATTCGATAGGCGTACCCTTGGCGGTTTCGGCGAAAAAATCTTTTATTGTGCCGAGTGCGACCATGACCTTGCACCCCGTAAGATTAAACGGATTGGTTATCGGTGTGCCTCAAACGTTTGCCAACCTTGCCAAAATGCAGGAACGTATTATTGAATTTATCGTGCGCAACTCGCGCGTTGACGGCGAAACGGTAAGACGATTAATGACTGCAACAGATGATATGACAACAGATATAGGTACAGTAATTGACGGCAGGGAAGCGGTCGAGTACGGAATTATAGATTCTGTAGGCGGTTTAGGCGATGCGGTAAGCGAACTAAAAAGAATGATATCAGAAAAACGATGAAACTCTTTACTTTTTGTTATTGCTGTGATATAATACGTCCAAGAATTAACAAAGGAGTTGTTAAATAATGGAAGTTTTTGTTAACGAACAGAACTTTGAAAAAGAGGTTATAAAGTCCGATATTCCCGTTTTGTTGCTTTTTGAGGCAAATTGGAATCCTGCCTGCGATTTGGTCAGACCCACAATCGCCGAACTCGAAAAAGAGTATGACGGCAAAATCAAGGTGGCAAGACTCGACGTTGACGAATCGCCCGAAATAGCCAGAAAATATTATCTTTATACTTGTCCCACCGTTATGTATTTCAAAAACGGCGAAAATCTGGCAACAACCGTAGGTTACAGACCGAAGAGCACTTTTGTAAATATTATAAATAAGTAAAAAATAAGGCTGTTACGTTTTAAAGCGCAACAGCCTTTGTTTTTTGTTATTCTGTTTCTATTCTCTTGATTTCGTGTTCAGGACCGACTAACCCGACAAGCAGTTTGCGTATCTCGTCTTCTTCGAAAAACCTTGCGCGGAGAACGAGCGTATCTCCGGCATAAAGTTTCTTTTCGCCGTCGTTGTCGAGGTCTTTTTTTGTTTCGTCGGCGCGTTTTATGCTAACGACAACCGATGACGACGGCCACATGACGTCGCGTACCGCTTTTCCGACAACGAACGAATTATGGGAAACCGTCATTTCAAAACAAGCGATAATCGGTTCTCTGCCTTGGTTTTGCGCATGTTCCATTTTTTCAAGCGCATGATCGTAAAACGGAGTTTGGTTTGTCATTTCGGTGATGAACGTAACGGTGAAAATAACAAGCGCAACGAACAACATATTCGAAAATTGTCCCGAAAGTTCTAAGAAAAGCACCGTGGAAGTAAGGGGAGCACGTAAAGTTCCGCCGATGAATGCACACATTCCAAGGAAAACCACGGCAGGGAAGAGCGATTCTTCCATACCCATAGCCAAAAGCAATTTTGCAGAAAGTGCCGAAAATGCCGCACCTATAGCAAGAGTCGGAATAAAAATACCGCCCGTCACGCTGCTGTCGGTTACGAAAAGCATCATTATTAATCTAACCGCAAATAAGATAAACAGAAAAATTGCGGTTTTGTTGTTTTCCATAACCTGTTCTATTGTGTGATGTCCGCTGTAAAGCGCATCGTTAAAACAGAACGCCAAAATGCCTGTAATAACAAAAACGGCAATAAGTTTAACAGGCGCAGTAAGGAATTTGATTCTTTTTGTAAGATTGCCGAAAAACTCAATGGAAGAATCAAAAAGCGCAACCGCACAAGCAACCATAACTCCCAAAAGAAGCAAATAACCTATGTGCGAAAGTTCAAATTGGGCAAAGCCGTCCAAATGGAATAGGTTTGCGCTCATATCAAACAGAGAACAAAGCAGTTGGTTTATATAGGTTGCCGAAATTACCGACATCGAAACGGTAAGTACAAGCATCGGTGTAAAACGTTTGTGTATTTCTTCGAGCGCAAAAAGTATTCCCGAAAGAGGTGCGCCCGTAGCAACCGCAAAACCTGCACCCGCACCGCCCGTCATTATATAACGGTTCCAAGTGGTTTTGTTTTTGGAAATATTGCCGCACATTCTGCCGACAGACGTACCCATGAGCACGGCAGGACCTTCGCTTCCTAACGGCAAACCGCAAAAGAAACTTATCATACTTCCGATGAAAGTTCCTGCCCACGTTTTGAACCAACGGAACGAAAGCACACCGCGCAAAACGCCCTCGCTTCTCGGGATACCGCCACCGCGTATTTCGGGTATTTTTTTATGCAATAAATACATCAATAACGCAGAGATTATTAATACGGCAAAAGTAAGGGCAATATAGATAGGTTTGCCGTCTGCCAAATCATAAAGTGACCTCGAAACCGTTTCTACTTTCTTTGCGGCAAGTTTGAAAAGAAATATGAACGCTCCCGTAATTGAACCGCATATTATTCCGTAATAAATGCAAGGGAACACGTTTGCAATATATTCTTTGTATTTGTAATGTTTCAAGAAAACGCCTTCTATCTGTTATTTTTTTGATACCACATTATAAACCAACGATTTGTTTTTGTCGATGACTTTTTTAAAAATTTGTCGAATAAATATGAAAATTTCACGGAAAATACGTTGAGAAAAGATATATGGTTTTCGAAACTATCACAAATAATAATAAATATTATTTAATATAGGTATTGAAATTACATTCGGGCTGTGGTATAATAAAGAAAATGAATTTTCCTAAAGGAAGGAAATGTCAATGAGTATTTACGAGGAATTCTTAAAAAAGAATCATAAAATAAGACCTGTTTATGATTTTCGTCAGTTGGTATATGAAAGTGCAGAGCATTTCGGTAATTTACCTGCTTTTGTTTTGCGCGATAAAACCGTGACCTATTCCGAACTTGAAAAGGAATATAAAGCGCTGTGCACCGCGTTCATTAATCGAGGATATAAAGATAAACGTGTTGCAGTTATCGGTGCAAACAGTTACGGCTGGATACTTTCTTATCTTGCATCGGCAAGTGTCGGCGTTACAGTACCGATAGATAAGGAACTGTCTGTTGAAGATATGATAGAGTTTGTAAAAGCAGCGGAATGTGTTGCTATAGTTGCGGACGATGCGATCATATCTAAAATAGATTGCGAAAACGTTGATAAGTATTCTATCAACGAAAGCAAGAACGGCATCGAATCGCTTTCCGCCCTTATAAAAGAAGGCGAAAAACTTTATGCCGACGGTAATAACGAAATCGACACAATGCCTATGGATGCCGAAAGTATGAGCATACTTATTTTCACCTCGGGTACTACCGGCAATTCAAAAGGCGTTTGCCTTTCGCAAAAAAACATTTGCGCAAATATCAACTCTACCGCACGTATGGTAAAAGTAGATCCGACGCTCCATTCGCTTTCGGTACTGCCGCTTCACCACACTTATGAAACTACGCTCGGCCATTTGCTGTTGCTGTCGGGCGGTTCGTGTATTTCTTATGCGGACGGATTGCGTCAGGTGGCAAAAAATATTTCGGAATACCGTCCCAGCGTTCTTATTGTTGTTCCGTTGCTTTTGGAGTTTATATTAAAAAGAGTAGATGCTTCGATCCGCAAATCGTTGCCTTCTAAATTGCTTCCGCCCGAAGACGTTTCGCTTTTGGATATGCTCAAAGGTTTTCCTGCGATCATCCGTTTTATAGTTAAACGTAAGGTGAGAAAATCGCTTGGCGGTGAATTAAGGCTTTTAATAGTCGGTGCCGCACCGATAAAACCCGAAGTTATCGAAACTTTTATGTTTTTGGGTATAACCACCTACCAAGGATACGGTCTTACCGAAACTTCTCCGCTACTTGCAGGAAATAACGATTTTTACATGAACGTTAATGCGGTCGGACTTCCTATACCCGGAGTAGAGATAAAAATAGAGAATCCCAACGATGAGGGTATCGGTGAGGTAATAGCCAAGGGCGATAACATTATGTTGGGCTATTACAACGCTCCCGAAGAAACGGCTCATACAATGCGCGGCGGGTATTTCCATACGGGCGACTTGGGTTATCTTGACGATGACGGATTTTTGTATATTACCGGCAGATGCAAAAACGTCATTGTTGCGCAAAACGGTAAGAATATATATCCCGAAGAACTCGAAACACGCCTTGTTGAGGAAGAGTTTATTTCCGAAGCGCTTGTTTTGGGAGTTCCGAATTCGAAAGGCGGAATGGCGGTTAAGGCAAAAGTGTTCCCGTGCATCGAAAAAATAAAAGAGGCATACGGCGAAAAAACACCGTCTGAAGAAGATATTCGTAAAGAAATTTCGACAGTAATATCTAAGATCAACGATAAATTGCCTACCTATAAGAAGATAATAGTAACCGAAGTCGTTTGGGAAGCGTTTGAAAAGACCACTACCAAGAAAATAAAACGGTTCGGTAATAACGTTATTTAAGTTCTCCTTTGAAATATAAAAGAAACGGGGTTGGTGTTGTACCAATTCCGTTTCTTTTTATGTAAAATATTTAATCTATTTTCCAATTAATTTCTTCTTTTCCGACCGAGCGTAAAAACTCGTTGCATTTGGAAAAATGTTTGCAACCGAAAAATCCGTTATATGCCGATAGCGGACTCGGGTGAGCAGATTCGAGCACATAATGCTGTTTTCCTGTGATAAGCGATTTCTTGGCTCTCGCATATCCGCCCCAAAGTATAAAGCATATAGGGTCTTTTCGCTCGTTAAGCAGGGAAATGGCTCTGTCGGTGAAAAACTCCCACCCTTTGTTTCGATGGCTACCTGCATTTCCTGCGCGTACTGTGAGCACGCTGTTTAAAAGCATAACGCCGTTTTTTGCCCATTGGGTGAGTTCTCCGTGATTGGGAGGAGTAATGCCGAGGTCGCTTTGAAGTTCTTTGAAGATATTAACAAGAGAGGGCGGCTTTTCTATCCCTTTTTTAACCGAAAAACAAAGACCGTGCGCCTGACCTGCGCCGTGATAAGGGTCTTGACCGATAATAACGGCACGGACGTTTTCGTAAGATGTATATTTAAACGCATTGAAAATATCGTTCATATCTGGATAAATCGGCACACCTGATTTAAGGTATTCGCTTTTCAAAAAGGCGCGAAGCGTAAGATAATAATCCTTCTCGGCTTCGCTTTGCATGAGCGCGTCCCATGAATTGCCGAACTTGAACATAATGCCCTCCGAATGAGTTATACCGTTATTATAGCATAAATCAAAATAAAAGCAATAAAAATTAATTGACAAATGTATAAAATAGGTTTATTATTAATTAGATAATTTTGAATTATAAAGAGGTGAGATTTTAATGGATTCCGGACGAAGTAGTGGCATAAACCCCGAAAGTATCAGCGCGGAATCGGTTGAACTCTCGCCTTTTCCGCATATTTAGACTTTTGTGATGTGCCGTACTTCCTTTTCGTTTGAAATATAAGAAAGGATGTGGCTTTATGGAAAAAGAGCAGTTGCTTGATTTCGTCAACTCTCATTTGGAGATGGGCGATTATCAATCTATACGAAACGTACTTGTTGACTATGAACCTTTTGACCTTGCCGAGTTTTGTGAAGAACTTGACGAGGCGCATCTGCCGATAGTTTTTCGTCTTATGGGGAAAGATTTGGCGGCAGAATGTTTTTCGGATATGTCATCTGAATTACAGGAGTTGCTTATCCGCCGTATGACCGATGCCGAATTGAAAGCGGTGTTGGACGAACTTTATATCGACGATACCGTTGATATTATCGAAGAAATGCCTGCAAATGTTGCGGCGCGTATGCTCAGGAACTCCGACCCTGCTTCGCGTGAGCAGATCAACCAAATTTTAAATTACCCTAAGGATAGCGCAGGTAGTATAATGACGGTCGAATATGTCCGTCTTGATCGAAACATGAGTGTTACCGACGCTTTTTCGCGTATCCGCCGTGTTGGTACGGAAAAGGAAACGATTTATACCTGTTATGTCACCGAATCGGATAGAAAACTCGTAGGTGTGGTTACGGCAATGGACCTTATGCTTGCCGAAACCGATACACTTATTTCGGAAATAATGGAAACAAACGTGATTTCCACAAAAACCGATGACGATAGGGAATCGGTAGTTAAAAAATTCACCGACTACGATTTTCTTGCACTTCCCGTTGTAGACAGGGATAACCGTCTTGTCGGTATCGTCACGGTCGATGACGCTTTTGACGTTGCACTTGAAGAAGCGACCGAAGATGTCGAAAAAATGGCAGGTATTACGCCGTCGGATAAACCGTATTTAAAAGTGGGTGTTATTGAAACATGGCTGTCGCGTGTGCCTTGGCTTATGCTTCTTATGCTTTCCGCTACATTTACCGGCGCGATAATTTCTAGTTATGAAACAGCGTTAAGCAAACTTGTTATACTGACCTCGTTTATACCTATGCTTATGGGTACTGCAGGTAATGCAGGTGGACAAAGTTCGGTTACGGTAATACGTGCGCTTTCGCTTAGCGATGTTGTTCCTGCCGATATATTGCGCGTATTATGGAAAGAATTCCGCGTTTCCTGTCTTTGCGGTATTTCACTTGCGGCAGTCGGATACTTAAAGGCTATTTGGCTTGACGGGGCAGATGCTTTGGTTGCGCTTGTTGTTTGCCTTACACTTTTTGCGACCGTTGTTGCCGCAAAAGTGGTGGGATGTTGTTTCCCGATGCTTATTAAAAAATTGGGATTTGACCCTGCTGTTGTTGCAAACCCCTTTATGACAACGGTTATTGATGCACTTGCGTTGGTCGTTTACTTTGCTGTTGCGACCGCATTGATTCCTGCGTTGGCATAATATCGAATATTGTACATAAAGTATCAATCAAACCACCAGAACGTCAGTTCTGGTGGTTTTGTATGTGACGAAAAGGTTAAAAGATTAAAAACTTATATAAAAATAAAATAACACTCTTGCTTTATATTGTTAAATGTGATATAATCTGTATCATCTATAATGCTATTCGTATATTTTGAATGGCAAAAACAAATTTATGGAGGCTACAATGAAAAAGCATCTTAAGGTACTTTCCCTTCTTCTTGCAGTGTTGCTTTGTGCAAGTGTATTAGTTGCTTGTAACGGCGACGGAGATGAATCTTCCGGCTCTGCAACATCCAACACCGGAACTTCTGATGAGAAGTTTTCTTACGGTCCCGCCGACTACGGCGAATTCCCTTATCAGGATCAAAAATACGAAGATTCCGATCCTATCCGTATTCTTTGTGTAGAAACCGGTCGTCATAAATACGGCGAACAGCAGTTTACCTACCTCGAAGAACAAGAAGGTAACACTATTAACAGTGCTGTCCAAAACCGTAATAACTTCCTTGAAGAAACTTACGGCATCACTTTTGAAGTTACTCCCGAACAGTATCCCAGCGAAAGAATCGCTATTCTTGTAGCGGGTGGCACTAACGAATATGACATCGTCTGTGAATCTGTAGACAAACTTGTTCAAGGTATACCCGATGGTTACTACCGTGCCATTGACGATATTATGAACATCTCTCATCCTTGGTGGGATGAACAGGCTATAGAGTCTCTCGCTCTCGGTAGCAAACATTACTTCGTTACCGGTGATGCTATCCTTACCGACGATGACCATACCTACCTTACTCTTTACAATAAAGATATATATAGTAAAAACGCTGCTCTTACTGAAATGGGCAATATTTATGATATTGTACGCGAAGGCAAATTTACTATTGACCTTTATTACGAAATGTGCCGCCAAGTTTCTCATGTTGACGACAACGGTCAGTGGGGCTTCAACGCTACCTACGGTAACCTTTCTCACTCCTACGGTGCAACCATAATGGTAAACGGCTGTAACGTAGCAACCGTTCAGAAGAATGCTGACGACGAACTTTACATCAACGTAATGAACGAATCTGCTGTCAACGCATTCAATAAAGTTTACGAACTCATGTCCGATACCCAGAATACTCAACGTGCAGAACTTATCATCGGTCAGTCTGCAACCAATCCTTCTCAGTACGGCTTCGCTGAACTTGAAGAAATGTTTACAAACGGCAGAGGTTTGTTCTACAACACCACCAGTGGTTCTGTTTCTATCCTCAAGAGCGCAAATATGGACTTCGAATTCGGTGTTCTTCCTATTCCGAAACTTGACGAAACACAGCAAAATTACTGCTGCGCAGTTAACCGTTATCACTCCTCCGCTCTTGCTATTCCTAAATCCGTTCCTGAATCTCGTTTGGATATTGTAGCCTTTGCACTTCAGGCACTTGGTTTCTATAACGCAGACGTTATCCGTTCTTATTATCAGACCACTCTCCAACTTCAGGCAGTTCAGTCTGATGACGACGCTGAAATGCTCGACATCGTATACAACAACCGTTTCTACGACATCGGTGCGATTTACGGTTGGGGCGGTGTAGAAGGCATCTACGGTTCTGTAAGTAATTCTGCTACTAACACTCTCGTTTCCAGATGGGAATCCATGGAATCGGCAGTTCAAACCGCTATGGATGAGGCTATAGACGCATACAACAAAGCCGATTAGATAGGTGCACTATATGTTTAAAAAACTATTATGTGCAGCAATTGTGCTGTTGATGCTTGTTCCTATGTTCGCATCAAGCGTATCTGCTGCAGATGAAATTGTTTCGGCGGGTAAGCCGTATACTGTTGAGTATGCGGCTGCCATCGAAAATGCATATCCTAAAAAAGCATATCAAAGCGAAAATAAACTTACCGACGGTGTAAGGGCTACCACCGATTCGTATAATGATAAAGCATGGCTTGAATTATACAGAGGTGTTGAAGCCGTTGTTACCATCGACCTTGAAGAAGTTATGGCTATAAACAAGGTAACTCTTGGTCAGTTCCAACATAAAGCCGCAGGTATAGTTTGTTCCCGATATGTTGAGATCTATGTATCCGAAGACGGTGAAAATTACGGTTTTGCAGGTAAAATGGAAGACGGACGTCTTGCCACTTACACGGTTGCAAAGCGCGTAAGTTTAACTGTAGAACTCGAAAACAGTTATAAGGCACGTTACGTTCGTGTAGTATTTTCCAGTAGTGTAAATACATACGTTGACGAAATTTTGGTTTACGGTAATTCAAATACCGATTCTGCTATTTCGGGCGAACCTTATACCGAAGAGGAAAAAGATTTTTCAGGCGATATAGACGGCATCAAGAGCGTTTCCTTGATGTATATTTCGACTCAATACACGACTCAAATTTTAAAACCCTATGTTGCTTACGTTGACAACAAGGGTGCGGTTCAGGATACAATGTTTGATTCATTGTTATTCCTTGGAATGCCGCCTGAAACAGCAAAGAATCGTCCTATGAACCAGGTTGAAATGCAGGAATTTGTTGCAACCGTTTTCTCCGACACCTATAATGTCGGTGCGTTGAATACGGTTGTAGGCGAATTAAAGGATGATCTTGGTCTTGCTGACGATTATAAGTATCCTATTTTCATGTCTGTACCCAACATCAAATATTATACCGGTATTTTCGGTGAAATCGACGGCAAAAAGATACCTTCCAATTCTTTGGAAAAACGTTGTGATATCGTTAAGTGGTATATCGACTATGTAGAAGCCGAATTTGCAAAGTGCAATTACGAGAATGTAGAACTCAAGGGCTTATACTGGTTCGCTGAAAGCATCAATTACGCTGACTCTACCCACGAATCGGAACTTGTTAAGTATTTCAACGATTATTCCCACGATAAGGGATATAAGACGATGTGGATACCTTATTACACCGCTTCGGGTATTGACGAAGCAAAAGACCTTGGATTCGATTCTGTTACCATGCAAAGCGGTTATGCTTTTAACAAAGATGACCCTGAAACCGGCAAGGTTCAACCTGAAGCTTGTGTCGACGCTGCTGCAATAGCTAAGCAGTACGGACTGAATGGCACGGAATTCGAATTGGATATTGGTAACGCCTCCAAGGACTATACCAAACGATTAGCAAAATATGTCAGCGCAGCGTATGGTGCAGGTGTAATGGAAAAAGGCATGATGACCATGTACCAGCGAGGTAGTGATCTTTATATCAGTGCAATGAGTTCGACTGCAGCAGGCAGAGAAGCATATGAATTGACATATAAGTACTGCTCCGGCACATACAAAGAAATTGCGCCTGTCATTAAAGAAGGTAAGACTGTAACCGTTTCTGTTGATAGTTATTATAACGACAAATTCGAAGTTATCGACGAAGATACCAAGAAGAGCGACCTTAAGATCGCTGAAATCGAAAAACCCGAAGGCATATACTTTGCCGCAGAGGGCAATGGTTTCTTCGAAGTTCAGACCTACGATTGCAAACCCGGTACATATACTGCACGTCTTTCTGTAACCGACGGTAGCAATGTTTCCAATACCGTGGAAATCAAGATAATTGTTGAACCCGGTGAAGGAAGCGACGCATCCGGCGATGCAAGCGGCGTGTCCGACGACACTTCCGACGGATCTGACGATGAAAATAAAGGCGGCATCGATCTTTGGGTAATAATCCTTATTGTTGTCGGTGTACTTGTTGTTGCAGGTGCAGTTATTGCCGTACTTAAAATCCGTTCTTCTAAAAACAAGTAATTTTAATAAGGAGCGTATTTAATTTATGAAGAGAATTATTGCAATTGTTCTCGTTTGCTTTTTGGCCATGTCTTTCGTAGCATGTGGCGCCGGCGACGAAGAAAGCAATCCTACTTTTTCTACTGCAAGTAAGACCGAAGATGATTCTTCTGCAGCAGACACCTCTAAGACCGAATCTTCCAAGGATGAATCTTCCGATACTTCCTCTGAAGCGGTTGTTCCCGTTGAATACACAAACAAGTTTATCTCTTGGGGCGATTACACCAAGACTGACCGTACCAAAGTAGTTGCTACCGGTGCAACCTCGCTTCAACTTTCCAAGATTAACGAACCTGTAGGCGAAAGAGATAACGGCGTGTTCACTTCTGTTTACGGCAGAACCATCGAAGCAGAAGGTCAGGATTACGCTAACTACGCAGTTGCTGTTTTCGAATATGATCACAGCAAATTCTCCTACATCAAAACTTCCTTTGCTAATGCTGGCGAAGCAGACGCAAAGACTGCTATCCCCGAAGACGGTTTTGTTGTAGTTGTTTGGAAAGATAACACCGCTAAAATCAGTGCTATCGAAAGCGCTGACAATACAATAGCGTTCTTCCCCCACGGTTTCGTTGCTAATAACGGTCTTGATACTAAGATCAAGGCTGCTAAGGCTACTCCTGTAATCGACGGTAAGATTTCTTCTGGTGAATACGGAAGTGTTGTTTGGGATATTAAACCCGAAAACGAACTCGTAAGTTACGCTCAGTTTGAAGTAAACAACTACTACGCAACTGCAGAAGTTTACATGACTTATGATGCAAACAGATTGTATCTTGGTGTAGTTGTTGACACTCCTATGCACGACAACATCTGCAATGCAGATAGCGCGGCTCAAATGTACAAGTACGACTGTATTCAGGTTAACCTCTCTGCATTCGGTGCAGACAGCGAATACATCGGCGAAAACTGGGAATTCGTTCGTGCTACTAAAGATATGACCTCGCAAGACAATACTGTACGTCAATATGGCTTTGCTGTAAACAATGACGGCGAAACCGTTACTCACGTATGGTTGCCCGACGGAGCTGTTCCTAACAACTGCGACGCATTCTGCGTATATGACGAAGGCGCTGGTAAGATCTATTACGAAGCAGCAATCGGTTGGGACGAACTCGGCACTTCCGACTTCCCCGTAGAAGCACCTGTTAAGGGCGACGAAATCGGCGTTTCGGTTTCTATCAACTGCTCTAACTTCGACGAAGAATTGCAACAACCCTCGTTGAAGAGTATCTTCCTTCGTGACGGCGGCGGAATCATCGGTATCAACGACTGGACCAAGATTCCTACCATCACTCTCGACTAATTAAAACGAGGTATAAACCGTTATGAAAATAGGCGTCAGTCTTTATAGTTTTCGCAATTATGCCGACGAAGATTCGCTCGGTATAAAGGGTTGCATTGATAAGGTTAAAGAATTCGGCGGCGAAGGTGTAGATTTCATCGAAACGCCAAAGTACAAAGATGACCTTGCTGCATATATCAATTATGCAAAAGATATAGGTGATTATTGTAAGAGTGTTGGCATAGAAGCATGTTGCTTCTGTGTCGGATCGGATTTTCTTAACCGTGATACTGATGCCGAAATACAGCGTGTAAAAGGTTTGGTAGATGTCGCAGAGGCTTACGGTTGTAAGTTGATACGTCATGATGCTACATCGGGTTATCCTGTTACTGAGAAAAAGACCGGCAGAAGTTTTGATTACGTTCTTCCTATCCTTGCAAGAGCATATCGCGAAGTTACCGAATATGCTGAAACTAAGGGTATCAAGACTTGTATCGAGAACCACGGATTTTTCGCTCAGGACCCCGAACGTGTAGAAAAACTTATTAACGCTGTCGACCACCCCAACTTTGGCGCATTGGTCGATATCGGGAACTTCGCTTGTTCCGATACTGACCATAATTACGCTGTCGGTTTGCTCTCGCCTTATGCCTTCCATGCCCACGCGAAGGATTTTCATAAGAGGAGCGGTTCGCTCGATAATCCGGGCGAGGGTTGGTTCCAATCTCGCGGCGGTAACTATCTTCGCGGTTCTATTATAGGACACGGTGATGTTCCCGTACGTCAATGTGTACAAACGCTTAAACGCAACTCTTATGACGGTTTTCTATGTATCGAATTCGAAGGCATGGAAGACCCGTTGAAGGGTATCCGTATAGGTTGTGAAAACCTAAAGCGTTTTATCAATCAGTAATTTACTTTATATGGGGCGCCTAATTAAGCGCCCCATATATTAAATTAAGGGCATTTGGATATCGAAAGACATATTATGGAACAGAAAAAACGAGATATTGCACCCGAAAATAGGCGCGACACCGCGTCAGATAAAAAGAAAATAAAAAAAGCGGCTATAGCCGTTATCTGTGTATTTGCATTTCTTGGATTACTTTTAGGCGTTCTTGCGATTATTACAGAATTGTTAGAACCCGAATATGATGATACTTCTTACGAAGATTTCCGCTTTTTTGAAGCGGATTATAATAAGAATATTTTTGAAGACGAATTGTATCTCAGCCGTGACCGTAACATTTATTATAACCGTTACGGTACCGAAAGCATCTTGACAGAATCAAATGCTGATGATATTTCGGTAAGCGCAGACTTTTTCCTTGATTATTTCAATTGTGTTATAAACGGCGATTATCAATCGTATCCTCAATTTTTTACAAACGAATGCCTCAATTCTGACGGTTTCACTTTACCAGAAAAGTTCACAATGCAAGGACTTTACGATATTCATGTTAATTTGTATAACGCAAATGTCGGCGATGAAGACAACGGGGAAGTTGTTACCGAAATATACGAGGTAAGTTACCGAATTTTTGAAAATAATGGGACGTTTAGGAGCGACATTCTTCCTGATGAAACTCGCACCCTCGTCTTTGAACTATATATTTCAGGCAGTACGGTGAAAATCAATGCGATCGGACACCGTACTAATGGCTGATTACTTGTTAAATGGAGTGATTAATTTATGGGCAATATCAACTACTCGCGTGAGGTCGAGGAATTTGAACGCCGTATAAACGAATTAAAGGGTAAAGCGAACTCGATTTTTGGCGAAATCAAAAGTGAGGTTGGCGCCATACGCGACCGCGACCCCGCCGCACGTACAACCGCAGAGGTATTGTTGCTTTATCCCGGTTTACATGCCATACTTGCGCATAGAGTCGCACATAAACTTTATAAATCGGGCAAGTATTTCGCTGCAAGAGCGATAAGCCAAGCAGCCCGTAACGCTACGGGTATAGAAATACACCCTGCTGCGCAAATAGGCAAGGGGCTGTTTATCGACCACGGATGCGCTGTCGTTATCGGCGAGACCACTATTATTGGCGATAACTGTACTATTTATCAGGGCGCAACTTTGGGCGGTACAGGTAAGCATGTCGGCAAACGTCACCCTACTATCGGTAATAATGTTATGATCGGCGCAGGTGCAAAGGTTTTAGGACCGATTACTATCGGGGATAATTCCAAAATCGCCGCAGGTGCTGTTGTACTTAAGGATATTCCCGAAAATTCGACTGCCGTAGGTGTACCTGCACGTGTGGTTCGCGGTAAGACCGTCGATAAGGCACAGAACCTCGACCAACTTAATGTACCGGACCCTGTTGCTCAGGAATTGAACGTTCTTCGCGCTCGCATCGAAGAACTCGAAAAGAAAATATCAAATGAATAAAAAAGCGGAGTGGAATTCCACTCCGCTTTAAATATCTCCGTATGATTTATTTATAAGACTTGTTTTACCGAAAAAGTTTTCGTCAGGGAAATGTGTTTCGCACCATTCAGGCTTATACTTGTCAGCATATTTTGAAAAACTCCAAGATTTTGTAGAAGTTGAACCTGATGACATATGCATTCTTTGAGCAAAATTATAACTTGCGTAATACAAAACAAAAAACGAAAGTGTGTCTGCAAATTGACTGTAATCGTCTAAAAGATAAAGTTTGTGAGTATATTTATAATCATTTACTGAGAGATAAGTTTCTATCAAGGCAATTTGAGTATCGCCTTGATATATTGAAACATAGTCAAAAGATCCCCGCGACAAACAATAGCAGTGAAAAATTCCCCCACTATCTAAAGCAATAACATAAAAACTTTTCAAAAAGCCGTGTTTTGAAAACACAATACTTCCGTATATGTCATTATTTTTATAAAGGTGAAAAACCCTTGTTAAATTTGCTTCGCCGAAAAGATAACGCAATGGAATATAATTAACCCATTTGGAAATATTGTAAATACCTTTAATTGTGTTTTCTTTATTGAAAAGTGTTATAGATTGTAAGCGGCTGATGCTACCAGCATCACCTTGATAATAAAAGTTTTCACTTTCAATATCATATGATTGTTTAATGTTAGATGCAGTTTGAGAAATTTTAATAATCATCAAATCACCGCCTTTCTTTTATTATAACATAACAATTCTAAAAAGTAAACACATCGTATAAATCTCCTCCTTTTTACAAATAATAACACCACAAATGTAAAAACAAGGAGAAATTTATATATGAAAGCAACAGGAATTGTGCGCCGTATTGATGATTTGGGGCGCGTTGTAATACCCAAAGAAATAAGACGTGTCATGAGGATTCGAGAAGGTGACCCGTCACATACCACATTGACACTTTTCGACAGGTTTTATTGTGCGATACATAGTGTGGTGGAGAGATATAAAGCGAGGTGAATTTCACCTCGCTTTTGAATTAAAAATTATCTAAAATGTATTGTTTGGTAGATGGTGTTGTTGGTGGCGTATCAATCATAAAAAACTCCTTGGCAGGAACTGGGTCTTTTTGATAATCAACGAGTTTTGCTCTACGTTTTTCAAGCGGATTTCGTTTTTCCCATTCTATAAACTCAAGCAAACGTTCCTTAATTAAAGATTTGGTTGTCCATTCCTCACACCATTGTTCGAACTTTTGCATTATTTCTTCAGGTGTTGTTTGCTCAATTTGTGTCATCCAATGTCCATAATAA
>JAZRUR010000034.1:0-39905 GCA_045652625.1 Eubacteriales bacterium
CGCTTAGCGGTTTCAACGATCTTTTCAGCCGCACGGTCGATAAGAGTGTGATCGTAACTCTTAAGACGGATTCTGATCTTGTCTTTCTTTGCCATTGTGTTTGCCTCCAAATATAATAATGTAATGATTTGACGGCAGAGCCTTGAACACCGCGCCGGGCGTTTCGTGTAACACCCTTAAAAAATGCTCGAAGCCTGCGCCCGATTGTCGGACATACTCTGTCATAGTTACCTGCCGATTTAGCAGCAATCTATAACTTCATCGCACACCAAGCGGAGTCGATTATACTATATATATCCAAAATTTTCAATAGATGTTGACAAATTTAATTGTAAACATTTTGTGAACAGATATGAAATCGTATTTTTATTTTAAAAGGGGATTTACAAAAAGGAAAAAATCGGATATAATGTTTTCGAACGCATATTATATATAATATATAAAAGGAAGAAAAGTCACATGAAAATCGAAAGAATTAACAAAGGAGTCTGCTCACGCAGCATATCTTTTGATATCGACGAGAACCACATTATAACCAACGTTTCGTTTGTAGGCGGTTGCAACGGCAACCTCAAAGGCGTTTCTGCTCTCTGTGAGGGCATGAAAGCAGAAGACGTTATTGAAAGATGCAAAGGCATCAAATGCGGTTTCAAGAACACTTCTTGCCCCGACCAACTCGCTTCTGCGTTGGAAGAAGCATTAGCGCAAATATAAACACAAATATAAATAATTCGATTCGGAGGATTCCTATAATGAACAAGGAATTTGAAAGATGGCTAAACAATAAAGACCTTGACGAAGTTTCAAAAGCAAAACTTAACGAAATCGCCAATGACGAAACCGCCATTGCGGAACGTTTTGCCGTACCGATGAGTTTCGGCACAGCGGGTTTAAGAAGCACTATGGACGTCGGCATCTCGAAAATGAACGTTTATACCGTCGGACAGACTACGCAAGGACTTGCCGAACTTATAATCTCTGCAAACGGACAGGAACGCGGGGTTGCAGTCTGCTACGACAGCAGAAACAACTCGGAATTGTTCGCAAAAACGGCAGCAAGCATTCTTACCGCAAACGGAATAAAGGTTTATTTATTCGACGGCATTCGCCCGACTCCCGAACTTTCTTTCGCTATACTTTATTACGGTTGCATAGCCGGTATCAACGTAACGGCATCGCACAACCCGAAAGAATACAACGGTTATAAAGTTTACTGGGACGACGGAGCACAACTTCCGCCCGAACACGCAAATACCGTTTCGGAACGCGCGGCATCCACCGATATTTTCAGCGGTGTAAAGAAGATGTGTCTTGAAGAAGCAAAACAAAGCGGTTTGCTTATCATGATAGGCGACGAGTGCGACGAAGCATTTTTGAAAGCCATTCTCGATTGCAGACTTGATGCAGAAAACACAAAGAAATACGGCAATAAAGTAGGTCTTGCGTACACAGCACTTCATGGCACAGGTTACAAACTCGTCCCCGAAGTATTGAAACGTTGCGGCATCGACAATCTTATAACCATTGACAGTCAGATGATACCCGACGGCAACTTCCCTACCGTTGCGTCTCCCAACCCCGAGAACCGCGAATGTTTTGAAGAAGCGATAAAGAAACTTGATGAATTGGGAGTCGACTGCGGTGCAATAATAGCAACAGACCCCGATGCAGACAGAATAGGTCTTGCAATAAAAGACGAAAAAGGCGAATTCTTTGCGCTTAACGGAAACCAAATCGGCGCATTGCTTATAGACCACATTATTAGAATGAGGAAGAAAAACGGCACGATGCCCGAAAACGCCTGTGCTATCAAATCGGTTGTTTCCTCCAATCTTTTCGATGCAATATGCGAAAAGAACGGTGTACGCCACATAAGCGTTCTTACGGGATTCAAGTACATCGGCGAAAAAATAAAAGAATGGGCAGCCGACGGAAGCAACACCTTCATTTTCGGTTACGAAGAAAGCCAAGGTTATCTTTCCGCAGGATACGCACGTGACAAAGACGCTGTAGGCGCAAGTGTACTTGTAGCGGAAATGGTTTGCCGTCATTATGCCGAAGGCAGAACCGTTTACGAGGCATTACAAGCGATATACCGCGAATACGGTCTTTACAAAGAAAGCGTACTGAACGTTAAAATAAGCGGCATAGATCCCATGTCCTTAATGGGAGAGATAATGGCTGACATCCGCAAGAAAACGCTTGACAGCATCGGCGGACTCAAGGTTACGGTACAACGCGATTATTCTACGGGCGTTACCAAAAACCTCCTAAACGGAAGCGAAGCGCCGACAGGGTTGCCGACAAGCGACATGCTCTATTATGAACTCGAAGGCGGTTCGGCCGTTATTATCCGTCCCTCGGGAACAGAACCGAAGATCAAAGCATACGTTCTTGTTCGTGCCGAAAGCGAAGCAAACGCAGAATCGCTTATCGAAAGCCTTACAAACGATTGCAAGGCATTGCTCAACAAATAACAACACTAATCGGGGTACATCACGGTGCACCCCGATTTTTTCGTCACATTGTGCGAAATTTCAACAAAACATCTTTAATTGTTTACAAAAACAACGTTTTTGTCTGTTGACAAAGACCATATTTTTGTTTTATTATATTTAGTAATGTATTTATTTCGAAATTTATTTTCCATAGGGGGAAAGCAAATGCTCACGCTTCGCGATATAAAAAAATCATACACCGTCGGTGATACTACCACCGAGGCGTTGAAAGGAATATCGATCAACTTCCGTGAGAGCGATTTTGTAGCCGTTTTAGGCCCTTCGGGATGCGGCAAGACGACGCTTTTAAATGTTATCGGCGGTCTCGACAAATATAGTTCGGGCGACCTTATCATCAACGGAAGATCGACCAAGGAATACAACGATTCCGATTGGGACAGATACCGCAACCATTCTATCGGTTTTGTTTTTCAATCTTACAATTTAATTCCCCACCAAACAGTTTTAGCAAACGTAGAATTGGCGCTTACCCTATCGGGCGTAAGCAAAAGCGAACGCAAAGAACGCGCTATGGAGGCGCTCAAAAAGGTCGGCATAGACGACCAAGCGAAAAAGAAGCCTAACCAACTTTCGGGCGGTCAGATGCAACGTGTTGCAATCGCGAGAGCGTTGGTAAACAATCCCGACATTCTACTTGCAGACGAACCTACCGGTGCGCTTGATACTGCTACCAGCGTACAGATAATGGAACTCTTGAAAGAGATTGCTTCCGAAAAACTCGTTATCATGGTTACGCACAACCCCGAATTGGCAGAAGAATACGCAACACGCATTATAAACTTACGCGATGGCGAGGTTATCAGCGACAACAACGAATTTATCCCCGAAGAAAAGGCGACTGAACAGCAAGAGCAAAATAAGAAAAAGCAAAAGAAAACCAAATACAAGACCTCGATGTCGTTCAAAACCGCGCTTTCCCTCTCGCTTAACAACCTGCTTACCAAAAAAACGAGAACATTGCTTACCAGTTTTGCAGGAAGCATAGGCATTATCGGCATTGCGTTGATTCTTTCCCTTTCAAGCGGTTTTAAGGCATATATAAACAAAGTTCAGGAAGACACTCTTTCCACATATCCGATACAGATAACCTCCGAAACCATGGATATGGCAGGTTTGCTTACAGAACTTGCAGGAACGGCACAATCGGACGAATATTCGCACGAACTTGATAAAGTTTATTCGAAACCCATATTCGGAAAGTTAATAAACGTCATGATGTCCGAAATAGAGAAAAATGACCTCAAAGCCTTTAAAGAATATTTGGACAGCAGCCGCGAAACACTTGATCCCTATATCACCGATATAAAATACACATACGGTGTAAGACTCGACGTTTACGCCGAAGATACTTCAAACGGCCTTATAAAAGTCAATCCGATGGATTTCATGACCACAATGATGGGCGCTTCATCTAATTCAATGATGATGGCAGGCAATGCCGACGAAAACGGTATGAACGTATGGAGCGAGTTACTTGACAACCGCGAACTATTAGAATCGCAATACGATGTCATTTGCGGCGAATGGGCAGATGAATACAACGAAATAGTTTTATTCGTTGACGAAAACAATGAAATACACGACCTCGTGCTCTGCGCGTTAGGTCTTGCGAACCAAAACGACGTGTTCAAAATGATGCAGGACGTTGCAAACGGCAAGAAACTTGATGAAGAGATGAAGGATTACACTTACGAGGAAATCATGGAACTCGGATTCAAACTCGTTCCTGCTTCTGCACATTATGAACTTGACAGTGTAACCGGTGTTTGGGAAGACAAGAGCAACGACGAACAATTCATGAAGAAACTCGTCAAGAACGGCACCGATATCAAGATAGTCGGCATCATGCGTCCGAAACCCGACGCCGTCGCAACGAGCGCAACCGGCATGATCGGTTATACTCATGCGCTTACCGAATACTGCATCGAACTCAACAATCAATCGGAAATAGTTAAAGCGCAAAAGAGCGAGGAAATATCTGATACTACAACAGCAAAATACGGCAAAGAATACAAATACTGTGACGTTGACGTATTTACCGGCATTCCGTTTGATTACGAACCCGAAACGATCGAAATTACAATGGAAACCGTAATGGCTTACGTCGAAACACTTCCCGACGACCAAAAACAGCAGATTCTTGCAATGATGCAAGGCATGACCGAGGAGCAGATCATCGACGTATTCACTTCGCAGATCAGCACAAACACCGAAACTACAAAAACAACAAGAGAAATGAACCTTCGTATACTCGGCGCGGCTGAACTTGATACTCCGTCGGCGATAAACCTTTATGCGAAAGATTTCGAATCGAAAGATTATATTGCCTCATTCATTGACGAATACAACAATAACGTCAAAAACGACGGCGAAGAAGACAAAGTCATACGCTATACCGACATTGTCGGCATTATGATGAGTTCTATAAGCAGAATAATAGACATCATCTCCTACGTGCTTATCGCTTTCGTTGCCATTTCGTTGGTAGTTTCCTCGATAATGATAGGAATCATAACCTATATTTCGGTACTTGAAAGAACCAAAGAAATAGGCATTCTCCGTTCTATCGGCGCTTCGAAGCACGATATCTCGCGCGTGTTCAACGCAGAAACACTCATTGTCGGATTTATTTCGGGTGCATTCGGCATTTTGACCACCTTATTACTCAACATCCCCGTAAATATGATCATAGAAGCGGTAGGCGATATATCGGGCGTATCAAAACTTCCGATGATAGGCGCGATCGTACTTGTTATTATAAGTATGCTTTTAACTTTCATCGCAGGTTTGATCCCGCCACGCGTTGCGTCCAAAAAACACCCCGTTGTGGCGCCTCGCACCGAATAATTTACCACAAAAATCAAGCAGACTGTTTTGGTTATCCCCAAAGCAGTCTGTTTGATTATTTTAAACATAAAAATACAACTTGCGCGTGTCATTTTTTGCAGAAATATGACTTGACAGTAAAAATACATTTTGATATGATATCATTGAGGGAAGTTCGGAATCTGTTTTAAGATTACGTCACAGAATTCCCACAGCCGCGACAGGATTCCGGCGGCCGCAACACCTGTTTCGAAGAAATTAAGAAACAAGCGAATTTATAGGAGTTACAATGGGAATCATCGAAATTATCACTCTAATCGGGGGCGTAGCGTTCTTCCTTTACGGTATGAACATTATGTCCAACGGCTTGGAAAAGATGTCGGGTGGCAAACTCGAATCAACTCTCAAGCGTATGACCTCCAATCCTTTTAAAAGCCTTGCATTAGGTGCGGGTATTACAATCGCCATTCAGTCGTCTTCGGCGATGACGGTAATGTTAGTCGGTTTGGTAAACTCGGGTATCATGAACCTGAACCAGACTGTTGGACTCATTATGGGTTCAAACATCGGTACAACCTTTACCGCTTGGTTAACGTCGCTTATCGGTATCGAAAGCAGCGGAAACATATTAACCGACCTTTTAAAACCTGCTAACTTTTCGCTTGTGTTTGCGCTTGTCGGTGTACTTTTCATTTCCGGCAATAACAAACGCAGAAAAGATATAGGCGATATCCTTGTCGGCTTCGCCATTCTTATGTGCGGTATGGGTCTTATGGGCGATTCGGTAAGCGGTCTTAAAGACAGTCCCGAATTTGCAGAAATTCTCACTGCATTCAAAAACCCGATTTTAGGTGTTTTAGTTGGTACAGTATTCACAGGCATTATACAAAGTTCTGCCGCATCGGTAAGTATTCTGCAAGGTATTTCGATGACAGGACAACTTACTTACGGTATGACGTTGCCGATTATCATGGGTCAAAACATCGGCACCTGCGTTACTGCAGTTATTTCAAGTTTCGGTGTAAACCGCAATGCAAAACGCGTTTCTGTAGTACATATTCTTTTCAACCTTATAGGTACTGTCGTCTGTCTTATAGTATTCTACGGATTAAATGCCATTTTCCATTTCGCGTTCCTTTCCGAATTCATAAACCCGTTCGGCATTGCGCTTTGTCATTTCCTATTTAACCTTATCACAACAGCAATGTTGTTGCCCTTCTCAAAGGTTCTTGTCAAACTTGCAAACAAAATCATACCCGAAAAGAAAGGCGAAACCGAAAAGGTCACGCTGCTTGACGAACGACTGTTCAATACCCCTTCTATTGCTATTTCGGAATGTAGAAACCTCACGATAAAAATGAGCCATATCGTCAAAGAAGCAATTCTTGATGCATTGAAGGTTTTAAACAAATTCGACAAGGCACTTGCCGCCAAAGTCGAAGAAGACGAGGGTGTTGTCGACAAATACGAGGACAAACTCGGAACATATTTGGTTAAACTTTCAAGCCATGATATTACGATCAAAGACTCGCAGAATGTTTCTACTATGCTTCACTCTATCGGCAATTTCGAACGCATAAGCGACCACGCAGTCGAAATTATAAGAACCGCGCAAGAACTTAAGGAAAAGAATCTTAATTATTCCGAAGAAGCGCAAAAAGAGATCGCTATTGTCGAAAGTGCACTGCGCGAGATAATCGAGATCACATTTACGGCTTTCGAAAACGGAGATACCGAACTTGCACGTAAGGTTGAACCTTTAGAGCAGGTTATCGACCGTATAACAGCCGAAATGAGAAGCAATCATATCGCAAGATTGCAAGCGGGCAACTGTACTATTGAACTCGGATTCATTCTAAACGACCTCATAAACGGTCTCGAACGTGTGTCCGACCACTGTTCTAATATCGCTGTTGCCATGATAGAAGTTGCAGAAGGTGTATTTGACACGCACAAATATCTTAACGACGTTAAGAGCGGCAACGACGAGCAGTTCCGCAAGGACTACGAAGCGTACAGAATCAAATACAGTTTAGTGTAAAATAATAAAAAAGGTGTTGATGAACTTCAAATCAACACCTTTTATTTTTAATGATTTTCAATGTTTACAACCCAAGCAGTCTTGTGAAAAATCATAATAATCGCCCGAATCATTATATTGACTTTTTTTGCTAAAGGTTGTACAATATAGATTAATAATAAAGTATAAGGAGTTACCTATGAGCGCAGTAGATGCACTTAGGAATAAATTCAGGTTCGATAAAGACAGTCCTTGGTACTTTTACCGCAAAGTACTCTGGTGGTCGTTTATCGTTTCTGCTTGTATAACTATACCTTTCATAATAGTAGAATGGATAAAAACGGGTTCTGCCGTTTTCCTTTACTTTGGTGACTACAACGCACAGCAGATATGTTTTTACGAAAACTGTGTGCGCATGGTACGTGCGGGTGATTTCGGTTGGGACTGGGTAACCGATATGGGTTCCAACTTCATAGGCAGTTACTCTTATTATATGCTCGGCAGCCCATTTTTCTGGATAATGTGTCTCTTCCCCTCCACTTGGGCTCCGTACCTTATGGCTCCAATGTATATGGTAAAATACATGGTTGCTGCCGTTGTATCTTACGCATATTTACAAAGGTTTGTCAAAAACAAAAATTACGCCGTTATCGGTGCACTGTTATATACCTTTTCCGGATTCCAAATTTACAATACGTTCTTTAACCAATTCCACGACGTGGTGGCATTCTTCCCCCTGCTTCTTATTGGTATGGAAGAATACGTGCAGAACGACAGAAAAGGTATTTTCGCAATAGCAGTTATGCTAAATGCTATTATTAACTACTTCATGTTTGCCGGACAAGTGGTTTTCTGCGTACTCTATTTCTTCTTCAGAATACGCACAAAGTCGTTCAAAATCACGATCAATAAAATGCTCGGTCTTATGCTTGAGGCCGCGTTGGGTCTACTGATGGCTATGTTCCTGTTCCTACCGGCAGCGAATGCAGTTATGGGGAATAGCAGAGTTTCCAATTCCTACACGGGAACTATTGCCAAGGTTTTCGAAAGCATCTCGGACAAGGATTGGGATGCCGCAAAGGATAATTTAAAGAAACTATTAATTTACCGCAAAAGCGGCGAATTTTACTGGCAGAGGTACGGTCAGATATTTGAATCCTACTTCTTCCCGCCTGATATACCGTCACGCGTTAACTTCTTCTACGGACACGAAACACGTTGGGCATCTATTTCCATATATCTGCCTATGATTGGTCTTTCGGGTGTATTCGCATTATTCACCGTTAAGAAACGTTCGTGGCTCAAGTCGCTTATCATCTTCCTTGTTATTTGCTCGTTCGTCCCTCTTTTAAACAGCATTTTCTTCCTTTTCAATTCTTCTTATTACGCAAGATGGCTTTATATGATGATATTAATGCTATCTCTTGCAACGATAGTCAGTCTTGAAGATAACCGAACAAAATGGCGTGTTCCTACGGCTATCATGGCTTTCTTCTGTACCGCCGTGGTTATACCGCTCGGTCTTATCTGGTATGAAAACGAAGACAATGTAACAGAACTTGGTTATCCCCCTTATATCGGCAGATTTTGGCTATATACCGCTATTGCTTTCCTCGGCATTATTCTTACAGCATATATTATTCGCAGATACAGAGGAACAAAACTGTTCGAACGCGCGTTGCTTTACGGAGTATGCGCCGTTACAGTGCTTTACAGTTGCATACACATTACCAACGGTAAACAGCACTCACATTCGAGCGAATTCTTAGTAGATCAATGCATCGAGGGCGAAGTTAACCTACCCGACCCTCACGAGGAATTTTACAGATTAGACTTCTTTAAAACTTCAAGCATATCTACTCTTGACAATCTCGGCATTTACTGGAATTATCCTACTATCGAATGTTTCCACACAGTCGTTCCGCCTTCTATTATGGAGTTCTACCCCAAAATAGGCGTAACACGAAGTGTAGGTTCACGTCCCGAAAGTTCGCTTTACGGTTTAAGAGCGTTTACTTCTTCGAAATATTCTTTAATCGAAACATCAAAGAACAAAAAGAAGGTAACTAAAAACTCTACCGATCCCGAAACAGGTGAAGCAAAAAAAGAAACCGTTTACGAAAAGGCACACAACACCTACGGTTTCACTTATCTCGAATCCCAGAACGGATTTGATATATACGAAAACGAAAACTTCATTTCTATGGGATTTGCCTACACCCAATTCATGACCGAAACCGATTTTGAAAAGGCATACACCAAATCCGAACGCGACAAGATGCTTTGCCAATATCTTGTAGTTCCTGATGAAAAAGCAAGTTATTACAGCAACTTCATGACACGCGTCACCCCCGACAAAAAAATTGCCGCGGACAAGAAAAACTTTGAAAAATCGGTCGACGATCGCAGAACAATGTGCTGTGACGAATTCGATTATTCAAGCGACGGATTTACTGCAAGTATAACCCTTGATAAACCTTCGATAGTTTATTTCAGCGTTCCGTATGAGGAAAACGGTTGGAGTGCTACCGTTAACGGTAACGACACCGACGTACTCCGCGTAACCTACGGTTTTGTTGCGGTTGAATGCGAAGAAGGCGAAAACGAAATAGTTTTTGACTATTCAACTCCCGGTCTTTTCGTTTCGACAAAAGTCGAATTCGGCGGAAGAGAATTAACTATCCCCGGCGGTGTATGGATCTCTCTTGTTGCTATAATAGTATTCGTTCTTTATATGGTTTACTTTAAAGTATACAAAAAGCAGACCGCCAAAACACGTTTCTTCAGTTTTGAATTCTACGACGATTGCGGCGCTGAGTTTGAAAACACGACACATTCAAAGCCGAAAAATCCAAAACGTATGTCAAAAAAGAAACGTTGAATATCTCTAAACAGCAATAAATAAAGTCAAAATGCTGTCGCAAACATTAATTTGCGACAGCATTTTTCTAATTAACAATATAAATTTATTCCATTTTTGCCAATCTCTTTTTAGTATGTTATAATTTCTAAAATATTATAATAAATATATCACAAAACTGCCGCAAATCAAATTTGCGGCAGTTATAAAAAGCGAAATATTATTTATTTGCAGTTCTTTTCGCAACGATTATTGTTCTGAGATGCACCGCGGTCGTAATTACCGGAGTGTTCTTCAGCATAGGGATAAAATTCGCTTACAGGGAACTGCATTTTGCCGAATATAGAACAGGGATCGTCGTTATTGCAGGGTTTGCTATCCTTTTCGGGCAAACAGAAGTGACAAGCAGGAAGCATGAGTTGTACTTTACGTTCCATTCTAATAACCGAGAACACACCGATAGTGACATAAACATTATTTACGCCAACACCGTCAACGAAATCGCCGTCAAAGCGAGAACGTATAAGTTCGGGGATAGCGTCAATACACATGCAGCAGTTGCCGAAATGGCGAGTGCGTTCAACAAGTTTACTGTCAAGGCAGATAGGCGATGCCACTTCTACTACAACGGTAGGAAGTGTGGGTTCGCTATCACAGCGAAGGTCGCGTTCATCAAAACAGAAACTGTTCTTTTCGGGATCGGATGTGAATACGGAAACGTTCTTTTCGCTACCGTAAAGAATAATCTTTTTATCAAATGCACACAAACCTTTTACCTCCTGAACTCTGCCGCCGCATACACAGGCTTCGAGAGTCACGCAGAAGTAATAGCGAACGGTGACCTGATAAAAACCTTTATTGAAAGGCACGGGTTCGATATTGATATTGGTGTTTATGACCTCAACGCATTTACATCTTACAGCACTTGCCTTATCGATGATTTCCTGAGCCATATCACAGAGGTGTACGCGAACATCCTCCAGACAATCTTTATCGCGCGCGGAATCAAACACCTTATCCACGCTGATGCAGCAAAGTTGTTCCTTATTGCCGCCGCAAAGCCCACCTAAAGGGCTATTTCTTTCATTCATTGGAAATCCTCCTTGAGTGTTTGGATAATACCATATATTGTGGAATCTTTATTGATATTATCAATACTATTCTATGCAGCGGTGGAAAAAATGTGAATTTTTGTGAAAAAGAACCATTTACAAATATAATTTATAGTGATATATTACTGTCGAGGTGATACGCAATAGAACGTAAGAAGTCAACTATATTGACAATTCTCACTTTTTCTTTGGTTTTCATGATAGCCTTCACCGTTCTTGCCGTGCAGGTGATTCTCTGGCAAAATCAAGATATTTCTGTTGACATCGTCAGCGAAAACGAAACAGGTAATCAAGAGGTTTCTATCTCTATACGAAATACAGCAGGTTCTACCCTTCTTTTCTACGAAAATACCGAAATGACCGGTAAGATCGAATATTTATCTGAAAATGGTTGGGTTGAATATTGCGACGTCAGTTATACGTCAGGTAACGCAAAGGCTATTTCTCAACTTTACGGCGGCACATTTGCCGAACTTGAACCCGGCGAGGACTGGAATCTTTCGGTTCCTGCAGACAAAGTTGCGGATATGAAAAACGGCACTTACCGTATAAAAATGACGTACATTACCGAAAAGAACTACAACAAGTATCTTGAAACGTCATATAAAAACCGTAATAATTCCGAAAGCAACGTAAGCAAAAACGACGAAAGCAAAGTCGTTAGCCAAGACGAAAGCACAGACTTTTCGACCGATATTTCCGACGAAATTACCGACGGCGAAGATTTGGTTATAAAAGACAACAATGTCTTTGGCGAACTTTCTGCCGAAGTTGAAGATTCCGAAGAAATCATTGATAATACTTCAGAAGATAAAGAAGAATTTCTTGCTGCTTCTCAAAGCGAAGTTTTTATTAAAACCTTCGATATTGAAATTCCCGAAGACTTCGTTAGTGCAATAAGCATAGAAGGTCGCAGCATTGACAACGATGACATTTCTTTCGTAGCACAAAGCGAAGAAGAATAAACAAATTATTTCAAAAGCCCCAAAATCGGGGCTTTTGGTTTTAAAAGGGTGAACTTATGACCTTACGCGATAGCATTATAAGTATGCTCGAAACACACAAGGGCGAATATATCTCGGGACAGAGCATTGCCGATGCTTTATCGGTTTCGCGGAGTGCTGTTTCTAAATGCATCAATTCGTTAAAAAACGAAGGATTCGATATAAAATCGGTTAATAATCTCGGGCATTGCCTTGATACGAACTGCGATATTATTTCAAGCGCAGGTATTTTGTCACATATTGAAGACGAGAACATCGAAGTAAGGGTGTTCAAAACTATAGATTCGACAAATTCCGAAGCAAAACGCGCCATTACCAACGGTTTGACCGCAGATGCTATATTTATCGCAGACGAACAAACTTCGGGACGCGGACGCAGAGGCAGAAGTTTTTACTCGCCCAAAACAAGCGGACTTTATTTTTCCTGCGTCTTACACCCGACAGTAAGTCTTGCGGAATCGACCTTGCTTACTGCCGCGGCAGCCGTTGCAGTCTGCGAGTCTATCGAAGAAATAACAAAAAAACACCCAAAAATAAAATGGGTGAATGATATTTTTATTGACAGAAAAAAAGTCTGCGGAATACTTACAGAAGCGGTATCCGATTTCGAAAGCGGTCGTGTTCAGGCAGTTATTGTCGGCATAGGAATCAATCTTACAACAGAATACTTCCCCGATGAGATCAACCAAATCGCCGCATCTGTCGGTCAAAACATCAACCGTAACTACCTTTCGGCAATTGTTTTCAAAAAACTAAAAGCCTTTTGCGATTCACTTCCCGAAAAGGGATTCATGGAAGAATACCGAAAACGCTCGTTAGTCTTGGGCGAAACGGTATATTTCACCCGTAACGGAATCGACTATACTGCCAAAGCGGAAGAAATTCTTGATGACGGCGGTTTAGCGGTAACTACCGACGACAACGAAAGAATCGTTTTACAAAGCGGCGAAATAAGCGTTAAACTTATTTAAACATTATACGTTTCATATACTTTGCAACTACAAAAGCAAATATAATTTTAATACAGTCAAAAATACCGAAAGCAGATGCAGACGTGACAAAGAACTTCAAAAAATCGGTCTCGCTTTCGACAAAACTCATCGCACGTGCACTGCCGACTGCATAACACGCCAAAATTGCAAGAAAAGACGCAACTATACCCGAATGCCGTTTTTTGCCAAAAATCGTTTCTACGGCGATATAGACGCCTCCTGAGGCAAGAAAACCCAGTATGTATCCGCCCGTAGGTCCTAAAAGCACACCGAGCCCTGCACCGAACCCTGCAAATACGGGTACTCCGACGGCACCAAGCGCGATATAGACAAGCAATGACGCCGCTCCACGTTTCGCGCCGAAGAAATAAATCAGAAAGAACACACCGAACGTTTGTAACGTAAAAGGTACCAACGGCGTCGGTATTGATATCCACGAACAAACCGCAAGTATAACCGCTCCGAGCGAGATATACAACATATTTCTTATTTTAGCACGGCTGTTCATGATATCACCCCTTCCTTTCTTAAAAATATAACATACCAAAAATAAAATGTCAACCTACGTAGATTTATAGGTTGACATTTTCTTTTTAGTATTTATCGCAATACAGAGAAACAGCAACGGTCAGCATAGTTTCATCAAGTTCTTTTGCCTCGAGATAGCAAAATACATTAATTCCACGGGACAGTAGCATATTCGGAAGCAATCCGTCCGCAAAAGGCAGGATCCCTATTTGCGTTCCGTCAATACGTTCTACCGACAACCTATCTGTTTCATCAACTACGACCGACATTTTTTCACCGAAAGTAAGCGAATCATAAAGGCGTTCAGGCTCATCGCACAGGAAACTTCCCTCTAATTCGCAAACTCCGATAAACTCGCCCTTGTGCGGTTGCACCGAACGAAAAACATCATAGACAAGGCTTTGCCTGTCGGCAAGTAATTTCAGCGTTATCGGATAAAGAGATTTCTTTCTCATTGAACTTCAACCTCTTTGTCAAGCGCAAACGAATAAAGAAGCGCTTGGCTTACTTTACAGCCCGTCATGCTTTCTACCGCGTGTCGGTAATAGGATATCTGTACAGAGTGGCGCGAAACGAGTTCGTCAAGCGTTTTTACACGGTCGGTCTTATAGTCCACAACTGTGAAAGTCCCGTCGGGATTTTCAAAAAAGCAGTCTATTACACCCTGAACAAGAAAATTCTCATCGCCTCTAAACGCCTTATCGCTAACCGAAAAACGTTTTTCGCGGTAGACCCGTTTCGATGCGGCTATACGTCGATACAAATCACTCTCAAAAAAACGTTGCAACGACATAATATCAAGCATTGCGTGTTGTTCTTTTGTTATCATGCGTATATCAAGCAACCTTGACGCCTCGGCAGAAATACCGTTGCGTTCTATATTGGCAAAATCACAAAACTGCATGAACAAATGGTTCGCCGTTCCTATATCTACCGCTTGGGCAGTATTTTCCGAAATGAATTTCGGCCGCAGCGAAACACGCGACATCGGAACAGACAAATATTTATTATACTCGTCGTCCTCCAATATACCCTCGCGCAGTTCCGAAACAGATATCTTTGCCGCCGTTGTTACCGATTCATTAAAAGGATACTCATAATTCACTATTTCAAGCATTTTTTCGGTAGGTTCTATTATTTTTCGACGCTTTTGAGGTCTGCTGACCAAAACACCGTCAGATTCAAGAATAGAGCGAACCGAGAAAAAGGGTTGTTCTTCCCTTCCGACAACGACATAGAGAATCATATCGAGCCAACTTTTTGCCGAATCACGGTTATAGCGTTTTTCTTGCCAACCCGCTTCTGCGCAACCGGTAATATAAAGTCGCTCTTTTGCACGTGTCAGCGCAACATACAGTTTACGAAGTTCCTCGCCTACAGCAGTTTCGCGTTCTTTATCAACAGCGTTTATATTACACAAGGGGTCGAACGAAGTAAACTTCACCCTGTCTTTAATGCGGAAATAAAGTCCCTCGCCTCGCAAGAACGTAATTTCGGGAGAATTTTTCAATCCTCTAAACTGTTTTTCGGTTCCTGCAAGGAAGCACACCTTAAACTCCAACCCTTTGGATTTATGGACAGTAATAAACGAAACCGCATCTTCATCACCCGAACGTGCGGCGTCGGATATCTGTTTTTCGCCGTTAGACAGTTCGGAAATATAATCGAGAAAACCCGAAAGTCCGTAATTTCGAGCAGTTTCGTATTTAGATGCATACTCATAAAGCAACAACAGGCTCTCGCGGTTATCAGAAGAAGACGCTATACGAAGCAAACCCGAAGACACAAAAAAACCTTTAAGAAATTCTCTGCAAGGTACGCCCGTACTTTCTTCGCGCCATGCCGAAAGGCGTCTTACAAAACTACGGCACCGTACACATAAACCGCTACTACCGTTACGAGTAGCAAATTTATACTTACGAGATAAAACGCGCTTCAACTTAGGCGACGCAAACGCCGCAACGGCATTAAGAAACGCGGTTTTGGGCAAACGCAGACGGATACGGTAAAGGTCGTTAGATGTAAAATTACATATCGGACTGCGCATCAATGCGCAAAGCGAGATATCATCGGTCGGATCATCTATTGCTTTTAAAGACGATACTGCAAGTCGTATATCGGGGTTTTCCAAAAAATTCTCGGCATTTTCGGTCTTATAAGGAATACCGTATTTCGAAAAAGCCCTTTCGTATTCGACGGAATAGCCTTTCATCGCGCCAAGCATTACCGCGAAATCCGAAAAACAGAATTTTTCACCGCAATCGTCGGTTTCCTCGTTTACAAGACGCACAATCTCACGCGCTATATACTCTGCCTCGGCACGTCTTGCATCAAGCGACTTGCCTTTTTCTTTATCTGCAACGGCAATAACAACGGAGTGTTTTCTATCGGGACGCTCCGACGCTTTTACAAGCCACTCGCCGTCATACTCGCGCAGATAGGGTGTACCTAACGTTATCTCTTCGAATAAATAGTTTACATAATTTATAACTGATTCGCCGCAACGAAAATTCTCACGCAAGAAGATACACGCGTTGTTACTATTTTCCGAAGAATCTATGTCGGCATATTCTTCCTTATAGCCAAGAAATATATCGGGATAAGCGTTACGAAAGCGATAGATACTTTGCTTTACGTCACCAACCATAAAGCGATGACTGTTTCCGGCAAGAAGACTAAACAATCTATCCTGCATCGGATTGACGTCCTGATACTCATCAATGAGTATTTCCTTAAAGTTCTTTTGCTTCTTCAAGCAAAGTTCGGTTGGTACTCTATTGCCGTTTTCATTAACAGTTTCAAGCAAGTCAAGCGCTTTTCTTTCGAAATCGGAATAGTCTAAAACTCCGTTTTCGCGTTTGAGTTTTTCATATTCGCACTCGATATCGTTAATAAACGAATTGATATACAAAACTATGTCAGCGCAAAGTTCAAAACTCCTTGCGTTATATTCATCATCTCCGCGAATATAACGAGTTTTTATTTTGCTATGCGCGTCCATGAGTTTTTTCTTCATTTCGCCGATTATTTCGCGCTCTTCTTTTTCGCACCCCTTACTTGAAAGCGTGATTTTTAAAGAGGATTCGGCAAGATTGCAATAGTTTACATAATTCGTATCGAGCGAATCGCGCACGGTTTCGAAAGCATCTACAAGTTTCTCAAGCGGAGCGAGATACGAATCGTCATCGGCAACATTAGTTGCATAGATATAAATATCGTTTGCAGATTCGACAAATTCGTTATAAATGACTTTAAGGCGATTCTTGATCTCCTTGCCTGTTTGCGTTTCAAAAAAGCCTTTTTCGCGCATTGTTATTGCTTCTCTGCGCAAATCTTCGGCACATTTAACAAGCACTTCTTCCCTATCAAGGGTTACGCGAAGGCTATTAAACAACTTTATCATTGCATCTGCAAGAGGAGTATCGTTTTTATCGCCTGTAAAATTATCGGCGAACCGCAAAAACTTCTCGTCCTCGCTATCGTACCCTTTGGATATAAGGTCATCAACAACGTGGCGCAAAAGCATTGCCTCTTCGGTTTCATCCATTACCCTTACTCGGGGAGATATGCCCAAAATTGCAAAGTTTTCCTTTACAAGAGAAAGGCAATAAGCAGAAATAGTACATATATTCGCCTCCGAAACAAGAAGCGATTGGCGGTACAGATGGGTATTATCGGGGAACTTTGCAGATTCTTCAAGCAAAGCATCATACAATTTACGTTTGATATCCGATGCCGCCGCTTTCATAAAGGTTACAACGAGAAAATCGTTTACCGAATCTCCCGACTTGATTCTTTCGATAAGCCGATTTGTAAGGACGGTGGTTTTACCGCTTCCTGCACCTGCGCTTACAAGTATATCTTTATTTCTTGTAATGATTGCCTTCTGTTGTTTATCTGTAAACGTTCGTTTTTTCTCAGTCGGCATCTTCTTCCACGTCCTCCTCTTCTTGTTTTTTGTTACGACAGAGGTCGCCGAGGGCGCAATACTTGCAAGGTTCTGTTTTTTTGTTTTCTATTTCAAGCGGAGATATATCCATATTGCCTTCGAAAACATTGTTCGCAAGTTTATCTATCTGTTCACGTAAGGTTGATTCTATATCCTTGAATTCTTCGTCGGTATATGCCTTTTTCGAACCGCCGGGGGCGTATAATTTACCCTCTTTACTTCGTTTAACAGGCACGAATTTAAAACTGTTGCTCATGGCATAAACGACATCAGGGTTATCGAGAACAATACCGTTTCGTTTAATACATTTTGAAACTGATTTTGCGATTTTTTCTTCGCTTTCCCTGCCGTTTATGCTGACGTTTGGCAGAGATACCGTATAATAAAATGCTCCTGCGGGAACAGAATCGGTTTTTTCGCAAAACGCAAAAAGATAATGGAGAAGTTGGCTATCCAAACCGTACGAAACCAAATCGACCGAAAAGGTTTTATCGTAAGTCTTATAGTCTATAACACGTACATATTTTATTCCGTTTAAAGTATAGGTATCTACACGGTCGATAGAGCCGCGCAGACGGACGGTTTTCCCCTTGACGTCGTATTGTATCGCGGGGATATCCTCATTGGCAAGACCTATTTTAAACTCAAAACCCGTCGGCAAAAAGTCGCTTTCCGAAAACTCGGCGCACAGATTTTCTGCCACAAAGTCAATAGTCTTTACCATATTCGAATAGGTATGCATGAACTTTTTATCTTCACTTGCCTGTTTTCCGATTACGTCAAGAAAATATTCTTTTGAAAGTCTATTAACAAGTTCGCTTCGTTCCTTTGCATTGGGACAAACGAATTTGCCCGTAGACACACATTCACGCATAAACAGTTCGAGTATCTTATGGACAAAGTTGCCGATTTCGGGCATAGAAAACTCGTTTTGCTTTTTTTCTTTCAAATCAAGAAGATAATTCCCGAAGAACGAGAACGGGCATTTCGCGTAAGTTTCAAATTTAGAAGGCGAAAGATTAAGCGAATTTTCCGAAAAGTCAATACGCGAACTTTTTTCGCTTACCATAGGTTCGTCACGGAAAAAGGGCGTTTTGGTCTTTATGAACGATTTTTCGATTTCGTCGCGGATTTCACCCTTTTCAATCGAGGGAAAATTAGCCGCGATCGCCTCGCGAGAATATAGCATTTCTTTACTGTCAAAATGAACGTTGTTGACTTCGGGTAACATATTTTCGACAGAAAGCCATGCGGTTGACGGTCGCAATTCACCGCCCGAAAGTTCGCTTAACGGACACAAAAGCACCAAGCGGTCGGTAGGTGCAGAAAATGCCGCATAGACAAAAAATCTATTGGTATTAAGTTGTTTTTCCATTGTATCGGCTATCATCAAGCCGACATCTTCAAGCAAAACCGCCTCGTCACGGTCAAAGAAACCTTTGTTTTGGGTAAGTTTCGGGAACTCGCCGTCGCAAACGCCCAAAACGACCACCATTTTGCTTCCACCTGCACGGATAAGCGATGCATCGCCAAAGGTTACGGCATCTAAAGACGCAGGGATCGCTCCGAGAGAATAACAATCGCACATCAATTTTATCAGCGTTATCAAACGCTTGGGCGATATTTCCCTATCACCGCATATGGAATCGAGTTGGTCGAAGATATTTATAAGTATTTTCCATAACTGAATTTCGCGTTCCGAACGCTCACGTTCTCCGTTTTTAAGCGCACGTTCAGCCGACAAACGCAGACGTTCGTCTACCTGCATCGACATCAAATGCGCATACAACGCTTTTAACGCGTCGGAAACAGTAAGCCCTTTTTGTGCAAGCGAATCGCGCAATGCTGCAAGAGGCGGAACAATTTTATCACGCGCGTTATTAGCGGTTTTAAGCATCTTAACGCCGCGTTCGGTTAAATCGCCCTCACGGTATCCCTCGGGGTCGAGTGTTCATTCCTCGCCGTTATACCACGCCTTTCCGCGAAGTTTCCATGACTGGGCATAACTTAACAGAACGTCACTTTCGTTAATGGTAAGATCGGTATAGCCGCTTTTGATGTACCGTTTGATACTGCGAAGTGAAAAATCCTCGGTTATGACCGAAATACTTGCAAGCAGGAAAGCAAAAAGCGGTTTAGCAACGATTTCCTCTTTTGCGGACACATACACGGGTATTTCCGCACGCGAAAAGACCGAGTCAACGATCGAAGAATATGCCTCGGTATTTCCCGTAAGTACGGTTATGTCGCGGTATCTGCCGCCCGAACGGATAAATTCGGATATTTCTGCCGCCGCCGCTTCTACCTCGTCGAAACGGTTTTTGGCAGTTACAAGTTTTACCGCCCCGTCGTTACCGCTCAAAGGCGCAACGTTATTTTTCCAAAGGTTGCGTTCTATATATCTAAGAGATTCAAAATTTCCGCGTTTCGGATCGGGTGTGAAATAATCGTCGGATATACCTTTTGCAAGTGCAAGAACACGCTCAGCTGCGTTTTTATTCTCATCAAAAAAGGAACGGTTATAATCAACCGTGAACGATATATATGTATCTTTGCTTTGCGCGATTATCTCTTTTATGATCGCGTATTCCTGTTCGGTAAAGGTATAATAATTATCTATAAACACCGAAGTGTTTTTGAAAAACGTCTTTTCAGGCAATTCGTCCGCCAAACGCGTCAGCGCATCACGAGGGTCATACAACTCCTCGCCGAAAACCTTTTCGTATTCCGAATATATAAGCGCAATATCATGCAACTTTGCCTTAATACGCGTTTCATCTTCAAGAGTACCCGAAGCGAGCGCTTCATTCAGCATTGCAGGTGTTATCATTGCCATTTTCATACGCGAAATAAAGGCGAACATAGAGGACGCAAAATCAGGCTCATCCGCAACGGCAGAATATTCCAAAAGTTTATTTTTTAATTCTTCTGCGATAATCGACAAAAGGGCGCAAGCGCCCCCTTTATCAATATTATCAACTGCTAATCCACCGTAGTCACGTGCAACGCGGTTAGGAAGACGCTCGAAATTAAGCACCTCGCAAAGCATATTAATTTCATCGCCAAAACGAGTGCAAAGTGCCAATTCATAAGCAACCGATTGCTGTTCGGGAACAATCACAATACAGTTTCTTCCCTTTTTCAGCGCGTCGCTTAAACAGTCAAGCATATATTCGGTTTTTCCGCTGCCCGAAGCACCGATTATACGATGTAGCATGATTAATCTCCAAATAATTCGAGTAATTTGAAACGGAATATATATTTTCGGTTTTTGAAAACCGACGTATCTTTTTCGGAAATTCCTGCGGTTTTAAACTCACTGTCAGACGCTGCTTTAGTACACAGCGGCGGAAACAGTACGCACCACCAATTATTGCCGTTGGCGTTTCCGAGATTTATACGTAGGGAACGGTATTCGCCCGACGGCAGGTAAAAATCCTCGTAAATTCGTGTAGGATACGTTTCGTTTCCCCATTGAACACTCGCTTTATAGTCGGCATTTTGTTCCGACAAAACGCGGTTTGCGATCTCCTCAATACGCGGTATATTTTCTTCCACAACGGCACTTGCTGTAATAACGTCGCCAGATTCCGAAAATATATCGCCACACTCGGCGAGTATTGCATCACGTACGGATAGTTTAATATTTTGCGCAGTTTCGCTGTTATCCTCGGCAAGAATATGCAGTCTTATAACATTATCGAAAATCTTTGCCTCGCTTCGAGGAATAAGCATGTCCACGATGGTAAGAAGCATAAAACAGGCACAGAACAGAGCGATGATTTTGGTTTTCATATGTTAATTTCTCCTTTTACTTGTTGGTTCGATTATGAACAAGCAAAAAGAAAAATATACACAAACGCTTAAACTAACGTAACACAGGAAACGGCAAAATATCCCTCGTTTTTAAGTTGTTCCGCAACCATATTGGCTTTTTCGGCATTTTCGTACACACCGTATACCGAAGGTCCGCTACCCGAAAGACGCGAATTTAATGCGCCAAGTTCGTTCATTCGTAAACGAAGTTGCATTGTTTCGGGTGCTAAAACATCGGTAACGGGCTCGAAAGCGTTTCCGAACGAAGAAACGGTTTTATTAAAATCACTTTCTTTTACAGAAACAAGCAGTTTATCGGTATCGTCACGTATCGGCAACATTGCCGAGTCATATCTACGGTAAACTTCGGGTGTTGAAAGTCTGGCTTTACCTATTGCAATTACAATATTAAACTGATACGGCATATCTATCGGTGTGAGTATCTCTCCTCTGCCCTCACAAACAGCAACACGGTTAAGCAGACAAAGAGGAACATCAGAACCGAGTTTTGCAGCAAGTTCAAACAAGACGTTTTCCTCCAAGGGATTACCGCACAGGTTATTAAGCCCTCTTAACACCGCCGCAGCGTCAGCACTTCCTCCGCCTAAACCGGCAGGAAACGGTATATGTTTTTCGAGATAAATCGAAAGCGATTTGTGTATACCGACAGTTTCGAAAAAGAGTTTTGCCGCACGGACACAAATGTTATCTTGTGTACAAAGTTCTTTTATATTACAATCAAACGAAATTCCCGAATCGGAATCATTCAACTCCAATTCAATTTCGTCACACAACGATACGGGCGCCATAACCGAGCGGAGAGAATGGAATCCGTCGGGACGAATTCCCGTTATATCGAGCGTAAGATTGATTTTAGCGTTAGCAGTTATTCTCATAGCGTTTTTATAAATGATTCTATTCTTTCTATTGCCTTACGAATATGGGTAGGCGAATAAGCATAGGAAAGACGTGCGAACCCTTTTCCGCTTTCACCGAACGCGCTTCCGGGAACTATAGCGCACTTCTTTTCGTAAAGCAGACGTTCACAAAACGTTTCGTCATCAATACCGAACTTTCTCAAATCGGCAAACACATAAAACGCACCGTCGGGCATAAACGTTTCGATACCGATACGGTTAAGTTCGCTGACAATAAAGCGACGACGCGCTTCGTATTCGCTTTTCATGTATTCGATATCTTTGTCGCCGTTTTTAAGTGCCTCGATAGACGCATATTGGCTTGTGGTCGGTGCGGACATGATTCCGTATTGATGAATCTTTGCCATTTGATTAATAAAGTAAGAGGGCGCAAGAGTATATCCCATACGCCAACCTGTCATAGCGTACGCCTTAGAAAATCCGTTGGCAATAATAGTACGTTCGCGCATATCGGGTAAAGATGCGATAGAAACATGCTTTTCTCCGTATGTAAGTTCTGCATATATCTCGTCCGAAAGCACACAGATATTAGTTTCACGCAGTACTTCCGCAATAGCCTCCAAATCCTCTTTGCGAAGCACAGAACCTGTCGGGTTATTGGGGAACGCAAGAACAAGCATTTTTGTCTTTTCGGTTATAGCAGCGCGCAACTGTTCTGCAGTAAGGCGAAAACCGTTATCTGCAGTAAGATTGATTATAACGGGCACACCGCCTGCAAGTCTTGCAAGTGGTTCGTAACATACAAAACACGGTTGAGGAATAATGACCTCGTCACCCGGTTCGAGAATGGCGCGCATGGTAAGGTCGATAGCCTCGCTTCCGCCGACGGTTACGATTATTTCGCTCTTGGGATCGTACTCAAGACCGAAACGGCGTTTTTGATACGCGGATATCTCCTCGCGCATTTCGAGTATGCCGTTATTAGATGTATAATATGTATGCCCCTGTTCAAGTGAGCGGATACCCGCATTGCGGATATGCCAAGGGGTATCGAAATCAGGTTGACCGACGGTCAGTCCGACAACGTCCTTCATTTCGCCCAAAAGGTCGAAGAATTTACGGATGCCCGACGGTTTGATTTCGGTTATTTTGGAAGGTAAGCATTTTGATGCGTCGAATTTCACCAGATGTTTCCTCTTTTGTCAACTTTCTCGGTGCCGTATACGACGCCGTTTTCTTTATATTTTTGGAGTTCGAAATGTGTTGCGGTTGCAGTTACGCCCTCGATAGTTGCAAGTTTTTCTGCAACGAAGAAAGCAACGTCGCGCATATTGCTGCACTCAACAGTAATAGCAAGGTCGAATCCGCCCGACATAAGGCTTACCGACTTAACTTCGGGAAAATGACAGATACGTTCTGCAACCGAATCGAAACCTTTATCACGTTGAGGTATAGTTTTAAGTTCAATAAGCGCGGTCACGCTATTCTTACCCGCTTTATCCCAATTAATAACGGTACGGTAATTCATAATAGTACCGTCGGATTCGCATTCGGCAATTATCTCTCTTACCTCTTTTTCGGTCACGCCGAGCATTGTGGCAATATCGGCAGGAGAGATACGCGCGTCCTTTTCTAAATATGCTAATATACGTTCTTTCATTTTTTCCTCCAAAAATCCTAAAATTTATAGAAATCTTTTTTGCGAGAATCGAATTTCACAAGATATTCAAATCCGATGTCTTTGAGCATCTCGGTTGCTTCTTTAAAGTTTGCGCCTAAATGACACCCGAAATGCGCATCGCTTCCCAAAGACACGTCTCTGCCGCCAAGTTCATAATAAAAGGCAAGTAAATCTTTGTTAGGAAGGCATTCGCCCATTGTCTGGCGCAGTCCCGACGTGTTACATTCAAGCGCGATTCCTTTATCGATAACCGCTTTCAAAACAGGTTCGAAATATTCTCTGCCCCTATTCTTAATATCGGGAAAATCGCTCACATTATTCGCAAGATAATAGCGTTTCGGGTAAGTAATGTGCGTAAGCACATCGAAATTGCCCCATTCTATCGTATCAAGCACTTCTTTAATATACTGCTCCCAAAGCGAAACGTATTCGTTTTTCGTCATCGATTTGATATCGGTATCCGCAAAATCAATGATTCCGTATACCGCGTGAACAGAGCCAAGCACGATATCGTAGGGTTGGCTTTCTATCTGCGCTTTTGCTTCCACCGGCATGTGGGTCGCCTGACCTAATTCTATGCCGTGAAGCAGAGAAAGTCTACCCTTAAACTCCTCTTTTGCTTCTAAAATATCACGCGCGACCGATTCATGGTCAAGCGGTTCAAAAAAACCGTCACGAATACCGTCGATATCAAAATGGTCGGTTACAGCGATACCTTTTAACCCTTTATCGAGTGCAATTTCACAAAGTTCACGTATTGAACTCCCCTTGCCTTTCGGGATATCGCTTGAATATTTAGAATGTGTATGGTTATCAAACATATTTATACCTTTTCTGAAAACCGCTAAAACATTGTCACCTGATCCGATTCGGGCAGGTCGCCGAAGCAGTTGTTTTTCGTAAGAAGATCCATAATAGATTTATTTACTGCCGCTTTTACACGTACTTCTTCGATAGTGGTCGCCTCTCCGTTTTTGACTACTTCTACTATCTTTTCGGCAACCGATTCGCCAAGGCCGTTAAGCGAACAAAGCGGAAGTCTGATTTTACCGTCCTCGGGAACAAATGCGAACGCTTCGGATTTACCTATCGAAACGGGTAGGAAACTGTATCCTCGCGCAAACATTTCGAGTACGATACGAAGAATAATTATATTACCTTCATCCTTTGCGGTAAGGTTGGGAGCAGCACGTAGCGCCGTCAACCGTTCCTCTATCCGCGTTTTACCGCGCATGATAAGTTCGCCGTCAAAGAAATCGCGTTTTATTGTGAAATACGTTGCGTAATATGCGACAGGTTGATATATCTTAAACCAACTTAATCTTAGCGATGCGATAGTATATGCTGCCGCGTGTGCTTTCGGGAACATATACTGTATCTTATTACACGAATCAATATACCATTGAGGTACATCCTTTTCGCGCATGGCGGCTTCCTGCACGGGAGTAAGACCTCTACCCTTACGGGTACGTTCCATTGATTCGAACGCAACAGAAGAATCCAACCCCTTATGCATAAGATAAACCATTATACTGTCACGCGTACCGATAATTTGGTCGATGGTACACGTACCGCTTTCGATAAGGTCCTTACCGTTACCGAGCCAAATACCCGTACCGTGAGAAAGTCCCGCTATCTGAACAAGGTCGGCAAAAGACTTCGGTTTAGCATCGAGAATCATCTGAATCGAATAATCCGTACCGAATTCGGGGATACCCATTGTGCCTATCTCACAGCCTATTTGCTCGGGAGTGACACCAAGCGGTTTTGTGGAGGCAAAAAGTTCGATAACGTTCTTATCGTTCATAGGAACGTCGCGAACATCAATGCCTGTATAGTCTTGAAAATACCTATAATAGGTCGGAACATCGTGTCCGAGTATATCAAGTTTTAAAATAGTATCGTGCAGATATTCAAACGCAAAGTGGGTGGTTATTACACCGCTCGACGCTTTATTCGCAGGATATTGAACAGGCGTGAAATCGTATATTTCGTATTCCTTAGGAATAACAACGATACCACCGGGATGCTGTCCCGTAGTTCTTTGAACACCGACAAAGCCTTGTACAAGACGCGCTTGTTCGGCACGGGTAAGCGATAAATTTTCTTCCTCTAAAAACTTCTTTACATAACCAAAGCAGTTTTTGTCTTGAAGCGTACCTACGGTACCTGCGCGGAAAATATTCTCTTTACCGAACAGAACTTCGGTATACTTATGTGCTTCCGCCTGAACATCACCCGAAAAGTTAAGGTCGATATCGGGCGCTTTTTCGCCATGGAATCCAAGGAAGGTTTCAAACGGGATATCATGTCCGTCGGGACGCATAGGCGAACCGCATTCGGGACAGTTTTTATCGGGAAGGTCAAAACCCGAGCCAACCTCGCCTTTAGTGAAAAACTCCGAATACTTACATTTCGGACAGGCGTAATGAGGCGGTAACGGATTAACCTCGGATATTTTTGCAAGTGTCGCAACAAAAGACGAACCGACCGAACCGCGCGAACCGACAAGGTAGCCATGTTCTTCGCTGTTTTGAACCAAACGTCTTGCAATAACGTAAAGTACCGCAAAGCCGTTTTGGATAATAGACGTCAATTCCCTATCCATACGCTTTCTTACGACATCGGGCAATTCACCGTTATGGCCGTACATTTCGTAGGCGGTCTTTTCGCAAAGTTCTTGTAGTTCTTCCTCTGCACCGTCGATTTTCGGTGTATAGGTTCCGTCAGGAATGGGTTTTATATCGTCGAAATCTTCTATTACTTTTTTCGGATTTTCTACAACAACGCGATATGCTTCTTCCTCGCCGAGATAGGCAAATTCGTCCAGCATTTCATCGGTTGTACGGAAGTATATCTTCGTGTCACGCATTGCGTCCGCGAAGCCTTTTCCGCGTAGCATTATCTGACGGTATATTTCATCTTCGGGGTCAAGAAAATGCACGTCGCCTGTGGCAACAACAAGTTTCTTTTGCTTTTTTGCTATGGCAATTATCTTGCGTACGTTATCGTGTAATTGCTCAACCGTCGCCTTATTCTCATCAACAAGGTATCCGTTGTTACAGTCGGGCTGAATTTCAAGATAATCATAGAAATCGGCTATACGGTATAATTCGTTATCGGGTCTGCCTTGCAAAATAGCGTCATAAAGTTCACCCGACGAACACGCCGAACCGATAACCAAACCCTCGCGGTATTCGGTCAATAATGTTTTGGGGATACGCGGATGTTTATGGAAATAGTCGATATACGAGCGCGAAACAAGTTTATAAAGATTCTTTAAACCTTTAAGATTCTTAACAAGAATAATTATATGATAACTGCTTAACCTTTTAGGGTCGGCGTTATGCGCCATTGCGGCATTCATCTCATTAACGCTGTATATACCGTTAACTGCCAACTTACGCGACATACATTCGAATATCTTCGCAAGCATTTCGGTATCGGCATCTGCTTTATGGTGGTCAAACTCGCCCAATTTGAAATATTTAGCAAGAGTATCAAGCGTATGCTTATTAATATCGCTATTAATATAACGTGACAGCGCGACCGTATCAAGATACGGATTTTCAAAGGCTATACCGTTTTCCTCGGCAACACGGCGAATAAACGAAATATCAAAATTGGCATTATGCGCCACCAACATTCTGTTGCCGCAAAATTCCAAGAATTTAACTACCGCTTCCCTCTCATTAGGTGCGCCTTTAACCATGTCATCGGTGATGCCGGTAAGTCTTACAATGTTTTCGGGGATCGGCATGCCGCAATCTATAAAAGTAGAAAATTCACCTATAATCTCGCCATTTTTATACATAAGTGCGCCGATTTGGGTTATACCGCACGTCTTTGGCGAAAGTCCTGTGGTTTCTATATCGAAAATGACAAACTCATCTTCGCTGAACTTGATATTATTTGTTTCGTCATAACGGAACACAGCACGTGCAGTATCGTCAACAAGATATCCCTCGATACCGTAAATCGGTTTGACATCGGGATACTTTTTAGCCGCTTTCATAACTATCGGGTACGATTGTAACGTACCGTGATCGGTAAATGCAACGGCAGGCATACCCCAATCATGGGCACGAGCCATTATATCGGAAGCATCGGTAAGAGCATCGGTTGCCGACATATTGGTATGGAGGTGAAGTTCCACACGCTTTTCTTCGGCGTTGTCCTGTCTTCCGACAAATTTACATTTCGAAAGAGCCTTAACGTTTATAGTAAGTTCGTTGTCTTCTACCCATTCCTGAGTATCACGGTTGAAAACCCGTCTATGCTCCGCCTTTCCTGCAACAAGAACATACATCGGTGCTTTAAGTTTAGGCGCTTCGCTCTTTTTACAAGTAAAACGCGCAGTAACGGAAGCCGAGTTATCGGTTATGTAAATAGTAAAGGTTATCTTTTCGCCCTCGTAATTTTCCTTGCTTTCCACAAGAAACATCTTACCTGCAATACAAACCGCAGTATCGTCTTTAAGCAACGAAATAGGAGTAAAATTCCAATTTCGGCGTTCGCCGTAAATCGCTTCGGGCGAGGTGATATCGAGCGTCATGCGTCCGACACGAACAAGATGTTTACCGTTTTCTTCGAAATATTCGGCATCGTCAACCTCTTCGTTAGTGAAAGAAGCACGAGGCGGCACTTGTTCGGTTTCCTGTGCAATTTCAAATTTAGCCTCACGGATACTTTCGGCAAGTGCGAATTCACGCTCATTAAAATATTCGGACGTGTCGATTTCATCATAATCGAGTTTGACAACAACAGACACACCAAACTGGTCGCGAACACATTGCATAATGAAAAGTTCCGCACCGTTCGCTTCGGGGATATCACCCGAAATATTCTGGCGGAGTTTTATTGTAAAAACGCCCGTATTACTGTCATAGTCATAGGTAGAACCGTCAAAAAAGCCGTAATCAAGTTGAGATATATGTTTAAGCGTTTCTATTATGCCGTCCATATACTTTTCTTCGAAAGCGATATTGAAACGCGGATAAATATTCGAAGAATTAAGTGCATACGCTTTTTTTATTTTGTCTTCTATATCAAAAAGAAACTTAGGTTCGACATAGCAAGAAAACTCCGCCTTAACCGCTATTGAAACACGTTCGCGGTCAACCATTACGGAGAAGGAATCGAATTTCGATATTGTTTCCTTTTCTTTTTCGGAAAAGGAGGCTCTTTTGAATTTTGAAAGAAATTCGTTAAGCATTAAGCATTTCCTTTATTTCATTTACAAGTGTAGGTATCATTTCATCTTGGGATAATTTCTTTATTATTTCGCCTTTACGGAACAGCACGCCCTCTTTATTTCCACAGGCAACGCCGATATCGGCATGTTTTGCTTCGCCGGGACCGTTAACTGCGCAACCCATAAGCGCAACGGTTATACGGCGGTCGGTTTTAATATCCCTTGTTTGTCTTTCAAGTTCGGCAACCAAGGGGATAACGTCAGATTCTGTTCTTCCGCAAGTCGGGCAGGAAACAATATTCACACCGCCGCCTATTCCGCAACAGAAAAGTATATCCTTTGCCGCCATGACCTCGTTAACGGGGTCATCGGTAAGCGAAACGCGTACAGTGTCGCCAATGCCGTCCAAAAGCAGACTGCCGATGCCGATAGCGGATTTTATATTGCCTCTACGCACATCGCCCGTTTCGGTCACACCGATATGTAAGGGATAATTACATTTTTCCGAAAGTATTCTTGCGGCATCGACCATTGTTTTCACATCGGAACTTTTAACCGAAAGAACAATATTATCAAAATCGCACATTTCAAGCATACGCGCATTTGAAAGCGCACTTTCGGCAAGTGCTTGGGCAGTAGGTCCGCCGTATTTAATAAGCATTTCTTTTTCGGCACTTCCGCCGTTAATGCCTATACGGATAGGTATATTACGCGTTCTACAAGCATCGGCAACCTTTTTTATATTCTCTTTATCGCCGATATTACCCGGATTTATGCGGATTTTTGTTATACCGCGTTCAGCCGCCGCAAGTGCCAATTTATAATCAAAATGAATATCTGCTACAAGCGGGATCGACGTATTTTCAACATAATAAGGTATCGCCTCGGCAGCCGCCATATCGTTTACGGTAAAACGTACAATATCGCAGCCTGATGCAGAAAGCGACTTTATCTGTGCCAAAGTGGCCTCTTTATCGGCGGTTTTGGTGTTAGTCATAGACTGAATAGCGATAGGATTGTTTCCGCCGATAGCAATATTTCCTATTTTAACTTCTTTAGTTTTTCTCATAATCAAAACAACCCTGCAATATCTTTCATCATTACTAAGAACATCAAACCCAGCAGTAAAATCATAAACACGGCACTTATAGCCTGTTCGTACTTAGGATTAAGCGGTTTACGCCTAATTGCTTCGATAATATAAAACAGTAATCTTCCGCCGTCGAGTACGGGTATCGGAAGAAGATTAAATATACCGAGCGAAACAGATATCATAACCACTAAAATAGCGATATTTCTTACTGCCTCGCCAAAACCTTCGCTTTGTTTGATTGTTTGGTCTATCTCGCCGCCTACGGCAACGGGACCGCCTACGGCATCCATACCGTACCGTCCCGTAAAAGTATCAACAAGCGAATCAACCGTCATATAAACAGTTGATGACGCCTGCCAAAATGCTTCGTTCAGAACATTTCCAACTGTTTTTTCTTTGATATAAACAGCAAAATCTATTTTGCCGAAAACAATACCTTCCTCGTTTTCGGTGCCAAAGCGGACGTCGTTCAAAACCACTTCTTCTCCGTTGCGTCTAACAACGATGTCTATCGGTTCTATGCCGTCCGAAATGATCTTATACGACATGTCGTTATAGCAACGTATTTTCTTTCCGTTTACTTCGATAATCTCATCTTTCGGTTGCAATCCGTATTGATCAGACACGCTATTTTCAACAAAGCCGTATACTACCGTCGTACCTATCGCGCTTCCACTTGCTACAATACCTGTCATAACGACAAACGCAAGCAAAAGATTCATTAAAGGACCTGCTACAACGATAAGCATACGTTTCCAAACAGCACGCTCGTTAAGCGGTATCTTATACTGATGCTCCTCAGGGATTTCCTCATCATACTCCCCTACCATATTTACAAAACCGCCGATTGGGATAGCGCGTAATGTAAAATCGTTATACTTCCCTTTCCATGTCTTTATCTTCGGACCCATACCTATCGCAAATTCGATTATACCTACGCCGAACTTACGCGCGACGATATAATGACCGAATTCATGAATAAATATCAGCAATCCGAAAACAAAGATTGTTACAGCAAGGCTTAAAAGGGATCCTAACATTAAAAATCACTCCGTTTAGATATGAGAAACAACATATTCTCTCGCGGCTACGTCCGTTTCAAGAATATCGTCAAGTGTAGGTTCTTTAATATAAGCAACGCTTTCTGTTGCCTTTATAACAAGGTCAAAAAGTTTAGTAAAACCTATCTTGCCGTCAAGGAACAAAGCAACTGCTTCCTCGTTTGCGCCGTTCATCGCGGCAGGAATATTTCCGCCGCGGGTTATAGCATTTCTTGCCAACGGAAGAAGCGGGAAATTTTCTTCATCAGGTTTCATAAAAGTAAGTTCCTTGCCGAACAAATTCAAACTTTCGGCAGGAGATGAAACACGGTCGGGATAAGTCAATGCATACTGAATACAGATACGCATATCGGGCACACCAAGTTGAGCAACAACAGCGTTATCCTCAAATTCAACAAGCGAATGAACTATGCTTTGAGGATGAATAACAACCTCTACCATTTCGGGAGAAACCGAAAAAAGGTGAACCGCCTCAATAAGTTCCAAGCCTTTATTCATAAGACTTGCGCTATCAACCGATATCTTTTTGCCCATATTCCAACGAGGATGACGTACCGCCATTTCGGGCGTGACGGTTTCCAAAAATGCTCTATCCTTACCTATAAACGGGCCGCCCGAACCGGTAAGCAGAATCTTTTTTAAATCCTTTTCACCGTTTAAACATTGGAATATAGCCGAATGTTCGCTATCCACAGGAAGCAAAACCGCGTTGCCGTTTTTAACGGCATCGGTAACCAACTTGCCTCCTGCGACAAGCGTTTCTTTATTTGCAAAAGCAATTTTTTTGCCTTTTTCTGCCGCTTTTATAGTGGGCAAAAGACCTTTCATGCCGATGACGGCATTTACAATAGTATCGGATTTGTCCTCACTTGCAATTTCCAAAAGTCCTTCATCGCCGCACACGATTTCAACGTCGGTATCATTAAGCAAGACTTTAAGTTCACTATACTTTTCCTCGCCTATGCAAACCTTTGAAGGTTTAAATTCACGACATTGTTCTGAAAGCAGTTTTGCATTTGAATGCGCGGAAAGCGCAGTGACGCGAAGCCCAAGGTTTCGCGCCACATCGAGAGTTTGAGTTCCTATTGAGCCCGTAGAACCGAGCAAAGAAATAGTTTTTTCCATTTATTTATACCCTATATTCAATTAAAAGAACCATGCATAAGTATCCAGAGCAGCAAGTATTACCGCCAAAACGATAGATACGGGTATAATGCTATCGAATCTGTCTAAAATGCCGCCGTGACCGGGGAAAATTTTGCCATAATCTTTTACACCGAAACGACGTTTTATAATAGAAGCGGAAAGGTCTCCGAACTGACTTATGATCGAAAGAGGAAGCGATACTATACCCCAAGTAGGTGTATCAAGTACTATCAGAGATAAAGCCAAACCGGCAACCGTTCCGAAAATAGTGCCGACTATAGCACCCGCAACGGTTTTTTTAGGTGAGATTTCAGGGCAAAGTTTTTTCTTTCCGAAAGCCATACCACCGAAGTAAGCGAAGGTATCGGTAAACCAAGAAACTACAAGCACCAATGCAACCATCCAAATGCCGTAAAATGCGCGAAGCAAAGACAGCGATGCAAATCCCGTGGTGATATAAATTGCAAGTGCAAAAAACATCATAAGGCGTTCTATATCAACGGTTTTATGTGCTGTCACGCCATAGAATAAAAAGCAAATAAGTACCATTGGTATTAACGCAAGGTTAGCGCCTATGATCAACACGGTATGAGGATGAAGAACAACAGGCAAGATTGCGCAAAATGCGGTAAAGATTATCGATGGAATTGAAATCAACCATTTCTTATTCAAACCGCAACAAACAAGCATTTCATAAACCGAAAAGCCGCAAATAAGCGCAAACACAATACCTGCACCCCAAACTCCGCCAAATATAAGTATCGGCACAAGTACTGCAAGTGCGATGATCGCTGTAATTACTCTTGTAAGCATTTATTATTACCTCCCGTAACGGCGTTCGCGTTTCGAATAGGCTTCGATCGCCTTTACAAGTTCATCTTTATTAAAGTCGGGCCAATAAACATCGGCGAAATAATACTCCGAATATGCCGATTGCCACAACAAAAAGTTAGAAATACGGTATTCTCCGCTTGTGCGAATTACCAAATCGGGATCGGGCACACCAGCGGAATACAAATGCGCTTCGATATCCTCAGCGGTTATTTCCGTCTTTCCTTCCTTTAAAAGTTCGTTAAACGCGTGTACAAGTTCCTGTCTTCCGCCGTAAGAAAGACAGATGCAAAGCGTCATACCGTCATTAGCCGAAAGTCGTTCCTGAACACCTAACAACGCGTCGCGGTATTTAGGTTCAAAACGATCTATATCACCCAGAAGTTTTAACTTTATATTACGTTTAACCATTTCGGGTTCGTATTTAGTGATACCGCGGCTCATAAGTTCCATAAGTGCCCCTACTTCATCGGGCGAACGGTTCCAGTTCTCGGACGAAAAAGCGTACACCGTAAGATATTCAATGCCCATATCGTTACAAGCATCAGCGGTATCAACAAAAGTGTCTAAACCGACCTTATGTCCTGCGGTACGCGGAAGAAGACGTTGTTTTGCCCAACGTCCGTTTCCGTCCATTATTATTGCTATATGACGCGGAAGTTTAAGTTCTGACATAAACAGACCTCAAAAAATCGTTTTATCTGATAAAACTTAGATTTCCATGATTTCTTTATCTTTTTTAGCAATAACCGAATCAACGTCTTTAATAAGTTTATCGGTCAAGTCCTGAATATTCTTTTCTGCCGACTTGAGTTCATCTTCGGTAAGTTCCGAATTCTTCTTTGCTGTCTTAGCGGCATCGTTAGCATCGCGGCGGATATTACGGATTGCAACCTTGCAATCTTCGCCCATTTTAGCAGTCTTCTTTGTGAGTTCTTTTCTGCGTTCCTCGGTAAGTGCAGGGAACACAAGACGAACGCATTTGCCGTCGTTGGTAGGAGTAATTCCTACATCGGAAGCAAGGATAGCCTTTTCGATTTCCTTAACCATATTTGCTTCCCAAGGAGTGATAACAAGAGTTCTTGCGTCTGTAGCCTTAATGGTGGCAACACCTTCAAGATTGGTAGGAGAGCCATAATAAGAAACCATAACTTTATCAAGAACCTTTGCACTGGCTCTGCCGACTCTTATTGTTGCAAAATCCTCTTCGAGGACAGCAATAGACTTTTTCATTTTTTCTTCAAAGGGCTTAATGTCAAACATTTTGTAATACCTTCCTTTTGGATAGTTTATATTGTAACTTTATTATTTATGAAGCAATGTACCGATATTGTCGCATTTGGCAGCCTGAACGATATTTTCAGGGTCCGAAAGCGCAAATATAACGGTTTTCATTCCGCATTCTTCGCCGATTGCAGCGGCACTCGGGTCAATGGCTTTTAATCCGAGCGAAAGCATTTCGGAATAAGTCAAAGAATCAAACTTCTTTGCATCGGCAAACTTATTGGGGTCTTTATCATAAACGCCGTCAACGTTCTTTGCCGAAAGCACAGCGTCGCACTTTAATTCTGCCGCACGGAGCATCATGCCTGTATCGGTAGAAAAGTAGGGATATCCGACGCCGCAGGAAAGAATAACTATCTCACCTTTTTCAAGATACTCGATAGCCTTATACTGCGAATAGGTTTCGCAGAATTGCTGAATGCTAACCGCACTCATAACACGGGCATTAACGCCGGTCTTGATGATATAATCTTGCATCGCAAGAGAATTTATCACAGTTGCAAGCATACCCATGTGGTCGCCGCGCACACGGTCCACATCAAGTCCGTTTTGTCTTGCACCGCGCCAAATATTTCCTGCGCCGATTACTACACAGACCTGAATGCCGTCTTTTACAAGACTTGCAAGTTTATCGGCAACCGAAACAAGCATATCGCCGTTTAAAATTTTGCCGCCCTCGCCCGAGAGCGCTTCGCCGCTTAATTTGACAAGAACGCGTTTGTATTGGTTAGCCATTTCAATTTCCTCACTTTTAACTTATTATTCGTAGAAAAATACGCGATAAAAAGGGTCGAGTTTATCTGTAATACCACATGCAAAAGCGGTAACAGGCGAAAATGTTGAAGAAGACAGTTTCTTAGAAACCATTATATCATACGGGAAATAAAAACCATAAAGCGATTCGGTGTATTCGTCGCATTTGCCTTCATCAAAACCGTAAGCACCCAACAGACCGAGCGCAGAAACACACACCTCAGCGTCGGTTGTGTTTTTACCCATGATCACACGTTCGGCAAAATACAACTGAGTTTCGTCCGTGCCGTTATAACAAGCATAGGAAACATCAACATTCTTATCAAGACACACAACAAAAACATAGTTATCGTATGCAGCAAGGTCAAAGTTAACATCAGCAAAGTTCTGCAACGTTCCGAAACCCGTTTCTGCAAAAACTATATCAAAATCCAGCGCTCTTACACCGAGTGTTCCGTAATGGTCAAAATACGCCGATTCGTATGTAACGGTTACTTCCCTGCCATAACCTTTGGCTTGTTCGGTCATATAATCAAAAGCGTTTTTTATACGTCTGTGAAATCCAGACTCCTCGATAGAAGTAAATCCGCTTTCGAGATCCGAAACATACAGTTCGATAACAAGTATGTTTCCCGACAAATCCATAAACGAGCCATAATGCGACAAAGGAAATCTCGATTCGCATTCTGTTACATCATCTTGGCTGACAGCAAATATACCCGATTCCAAACGCCATTTATCATTTTCAAAAACGGCTTTTAATTCAACCGACTTGCCGGATTCGGTTTGAGCAGTTATTATCTGCTCGTTTTCGTTATCGGTATTCGATACAGAAACCGTCGAAGTTACGATAAAATCCTTATAACTGCTTCCGATGTGGTTAAACACATACGTAGTTCCGTCAACATCAGAAACCGACGGAGTATGAGAATATCCTTCGGGATAAGAAAGAAACATATCCTTATTACCGCCCGAAGCCGTATATGCCGAATCAAGCAAAGCCTCGATCGCCGAAAAAGACACATAATCTCCCGATGTGACCGCAACCGCTTTCGCCACAGATGATTTATTATCACAAAGCGAATTATTAATAAATATATCGGTTATCGTCTTATCAAGTTCGATAAGTGCGACAGCGTCTTCGGTACTTAAAAGCGAATCTTCAAGTGATTCTGCCGATGATGTTTCATTTTCGTCCGTATCTTCCCCATTACAGGCAGAAAGGACAAGCGGAAACAGGCACACAAGCAGTAACGCTATTATTTTTTGAAGTGAAGAATAATAATTATATTTCATATCATTATGATTATAGCAGACAAACCATTCGATATCAATAGAAATTTACATTAAAATACAATATTCTCACGAACTACGCGTTTTACGCAAACTTTATCACCGAAAAATGCGGCAACATAAGACGGATTCAGGTAATCGTTACCTGCCGCAGGTAATTCCACGCGCAAAAACATAACGTTTTCTTTCTTTTCGGCGGAAATATATTTAGTCATCGGCGAAATATCGACCTGCTTATCTCCGCTTTTCGAACGCTTAGTAACAAGCATTTCTCCGTCAAAGGCAGATGCAATCTCGCTCGGTTGCAAATCGGTTTCCATTTCTATACGCCAAACGGCGCGTTTTGTTGCAAGTTTACCGACAGCAACTTCAACAGAAAGTATTTCCATTTCGGGGAATGCGGATTTTTGCAGTTTTTCTTTAATAACTTCAACCGAAACATCTTCCGTAACGCGAAAATCAAACAGTTCGCGTTCGCCCTCCTGATAAATCGAAAGCGGAAGTGCAATATTCAATCTCGGATGAGGGTTAAATCCCTCGGTATAAGAAATAGGCAAACCGCTTCTTATAAGCATACGGTGAATAGCGCGTTGCAGATCAAGATGCGATATGTATTTAAGTTTGCCCTGTTTTGTAAAGCAGACACGAATATCAGCCATTATCTCTACCTCCGTCGCAAACGCATTTGCCGTTGCACAAACTCGAAGCACCGCATCCCGAACATTTTGTACGGCAATCGGGTGTTGTTTCGGATTTCAACGACTTTTCATATTCGCGTTTCATAAACTTCTTTGTTACCCCTATATCAATAAAGTCCCAAGGAAGTATTTCATCAATGCCGAAACGGCGGTTTGCATAGAACGAAGCGTCGATACCGCAGGAGGTAAACACGTCTATCCATTTATCATAACTGAAATATTCGTCCCAACCGTCAAGCATCATATTGCGATTATAGGCTTCAAGCAATACACGACCCAATTTTCTGTCACCGCGTGCAAAAACCGCTTCTATGCGCGAAACACGTGCATCGTGATATTTATATGAAATTTTCTTTGTCTTTATTTCGGCTTTAAGCAGTTGTTGTTTACGTTCGAGTTCATCCAACTCGTCTTGCGGTCCCCATTGGAACGGCGTAAACGGTTTCGGAACGAAGCAAGAAACACTAACCGTAACGTTAACACCGCGACCGCCGCCGTTACGTTTTTTGGAATAGTAGGTATCGACAATATTCTGTCCGAGTTGGGCGATGCCTCTTATATCCTCGTCGGTTTCGGTGGGAAGTCCGTTCATAAAATAGAGTTTAAGGCTGTTTCTGCCACCGTCAAACGCTTTTTCGCAGGCGGTGATTATTTCGTCTTCGGTTATGTTTTTATTTATAACGTCGCGCAAACGTTGCGTACCTGCTTCGGGCGCAAAGGTAAGACCGCTTTTACGAACCGAAGACACTTTTTCGAGCAACTCCTCGTAAAAATTATCTATACGCATAGACGGAAGCGAAAGATTTACGTTTTTCTTATCGGTCCATTCAAGCAAACCGTCGATAAGTTCACGCAGATTCGTATAGTCGCTTATAGAAAGCGACGTGAGCGAAATTTCGGAATAACCCGAATGTTCTATCGCTTCTTTCGCATTTTCGTTTAAAACCTCGGGAGACTTTTCCCTATACGGACGGTATATCATACCCGCCTGACAGAAACGGCATCCGCGTATACAACCGCGGAAAACCTCAAGCATTACACGGTCGTGCACCGTTTCAAGAAACGGCACAGAACAATCACAGGGAAAATAAGCCTCATCGAGGTTCTCAATAATGCGTTTTTTCACTGTCGACGGAACGCCCTCTCGGTTGGGTGTAAACGACGATACAGTTCCGTCTTGGTTATATGTAACGTCGTATAGCGAAGGAACGTAAAAACCCTCTAATTGTGAAATGCGGTACAAGGTTTCTTCTCTGCTGATACCCTGTTTCTTACAGTCGCGGACAAGTGCAGTAAACTCCAAAAGCGCTTCTTCACCCTCGCCTATCGAAAATACGTCAACAAAATCGGCAATAGGTTCAGGATTATAGGCACACGGTCCGCCTGCAATAACGATCGGATCTTTATCGGTTCTATCCTTTGATAAAACAGGTATACCGCCTAATCCCAACATAGCGATCACGTTGGTATAACAAAGTTCGTATTGCAAAGTGAATGCAACAACGTCAAACACATTCATCGCATCACCGCTTTCAAGCGCGTAAAGCGGCATGTTATGCTTTATAAGTTGTTCGCGCATATCCGGCCAAGGCATATAAGAACGTTCACAACTGATATACCCCGTTTTATTAAAACAACCCGTAAGTATCTTCATGCCGAGGTTGGACATGCCTATTTCATAGGTATCGGGAAAGCAGAAACATACACGAAGTTCGGCAGTCGAGGGGTCGGGTATTTGAGAACCGTATTCTCCGCCTATATATCTGCCGGGTTTCTCTACATTTGAGAGTAACGGTGCGTATTTTTCGTAATCTATCACTTTAATTTCTCCTTAAGATAATAACCTGTATAACTGTCTTCGTTAGATGCAACCTCTTCGGGTGTGCCTTTTGCAACAACTCTGCCACCTGCGTCACCGCCGTCGGGACCGAGGTCAATGATATAATCGGCGGTCTTTATGAGGTCGAGGTTGTGTTCGATAACAACAACAGAGTTACCTGCATCTACCAATTTTTGAAGTACGCTTACGAGTTTATTTACGTCGTCGGTATGCAAACCGGTTGTAGGCTCATCAAGTACGTAAAGAGTCTTGCCTGTAGCGCGTCGTGCAAGTTCGTTTGCCAACTTAACACGTTGTGCCTCACCGCCCGAAAGCGTAGTCGCAGGTTGACCGATTTTGACGTAACCCAATCCCACATCGCAAAGAGTATCGAGTCTTCGCTTTATCGAGGGATAGTTTTGGAAAAATTCCCTGCCCTCGTCGCAGGTCATTTCCAATATGTCGTAAATGGATTTGCCCTTATACTTAATTTCAAGTGTTTCGTGGTTGTAGCGTTTACCCTTACATACGTCGCAAGTAACGTAAAC
>JAZRUR010000035.1:0-9437 GCA_045652625.1 Eubacteriales bacterium
GAGCAAGCATTTTGGGGCTGGTGAGGTCGTTGATTGCAACAACTTCATAACCTTCAGCGTCAACCATCTGGCGGAAAGCAAGACGGCCGATACGGCCAAAGCCGTTAATAGCAACTTTTACAGACATTTTAAAAGTCCTCCGTTAAATTTTATTTATTCACCATGTATTAGTTTATACCTTTTGGTGAAAAATTACAACTGTGATTTTTTTCAAATTGGAAGTATTTTCATTCGGGGTTTTTGTCGTTTTCGCTAACGAATTTGCGTACACGCAGTTTTGCGCCAATATTATTGGCTATATTACAACATTTTTCTATATCTTCGAACGTTATTTATATACCAAAAAGTCTTTTTGCATTTTCTTCTGTCACTCTTTCGATATATGCAAAAGTTGTGTTTCTGATTTCGGCTATTTTTTCTAAGGTGTATCGCATATAACTGCTGTCGTTGCGCTTACCGCGAAACGGGTGTGCGGTAAGATAGGGAGAATCGGTTTCGGTTAAAATTCTGTCTTCGGGAACAAATGCGGCATTTTCTACAGGATATTTTGCATTTTTAAAGGTTACAGTACCGGGAAAAGAAATATACCAACCTCTGTCAAGAAGAAGTTTTGCGGTTTCTTTACTTCCCGAAAACGCATGAAAAACACCTTTGACATCATAGTCAAAAACGATTTCAAGGCAATCTGCAACGCAATCTCTTTCGTGAATTATTACCGGCTTGTCTGTTTCAACAGCGAGTTGCAACTGCTTACGGAATAGTTGCTTTTGTTCCTCTTTATCGTCAGTACCGTAGTGATAGTCAAGACCAATTTCACCAATCGCTACAACTTTTGGGTGAGACAGCATCGTTTTTAGTTGCTCGAAGGCTTCTTCGTTAAATTGTTTAACCTCATTAGGATGGAAACCGACTGCTGCATAAATACCATCGTACTTTTCGGCTAACGAGATTGAGTATAAAGAACTCTCGATATCACAACCAGCATTGATTATATTCTTGACTCCGTGTTCAGAAAATAGGGAAGTCAACAGAGTTTCTCTGTCCGAATCGAACGCTTCATCATCATAATGTGCGTGAATATCAATCATTTATCTTACCTTACTACCCAAAGATGCATTTTCATCCGCGAAGATTACTTTGACACCGCTTTCTGTATCAGCAGCGAGTATCATACCGTTACTGTCGATACCGCGAAGTTTTACGGGTTTGAGGTTAGATACAACGATGACTTTTTTGCCAATTAGGGACGAAGGTTCGTAGTATTTTGCAATACCTGAAACGACCTGACGTATTTCAAAACCCATATCAACTTGCAGAACTAGCAATTTATCGCTGTTTTCTGCTTTGACGCATTCTTTTATCTGTCCGACACGTAAATCTACCTTGGCAAAATCGTCAATGGTGATTTCGGCAGGAACTTCAGTCTGTTTTTTATCGGCTTTTTCGGACTTCTTTTCGTTTTTCTTGGCGTCTTTTGCTTTCTTTTCTAATTCTGCTATAAACTTCTTTTCATCAATTCTTGCAAAGAGAATGGGAATTTCGCCGAGTTCTACACCCTCGCAAAAATAACCGTACTTACAAGCATCGTCAAAGTTGATATTCGGTACGTTGAAAATCTCATTGATTTTTTTAGAAGTATCAGGCATCAGCGGATAAAGCAAGATGTTGCATATACGGATGCTTTCGACCAAGTTAGAAAGTACATCAGCAAGTTCTTGCTTTTTATCAGGGTCTTTTGCAAGAACCCAAGGTGTAGTTTCGTCGATATATTTGTTACATGCTTTTATTGTGTTGAATAACGCAGCATCAGCATCGGCTAAAAGGTACGAATCGTATTTAGAAACTACGTCCTTGATTCCTTCAGCAACTGCATTTTTAAGGGTAATTGCAAACTCATTATCGTTGTTGCTGTTTTTGGGGATAACACGATTAAAATACTGCTTGATCATTGCACCTGTACGAGAAACGAGGTTGCCAAGCGTATTTGCAAGGTCGCCGTTGGTACGTTTGATAAGGTTTTCGTAGGTGATACTACCATCGTTGAAATAACCCATTTCAGCAAGGAGATAATGTCTAACAGGGTCTAGTCCAAATTCTTTTATAAGTTCATCACCATAGATTACGTTGCCCTTGGATTTGCTCATTTTATCCTCGCCAAACAGCAACCAAGGATGTCCGAGAACCTGTTTGGGCAAAGGCAAATCAAGCGCCATAAGGATTATTGGCCAATAAATGGTATGGAAACGAACGATATCTTTGCCGATGACCTGTAAGTCAGCGGGCCAAAGTTTATTATAAAGTTCAGAGGGATTTTCGGGGTCGTAACCGATTGCTGTAATATAATTAGAAAGTGCGTCAAGCCAAACATAGGTTACATGTTTGGGGTCAAATTCAACAGGAATACCCCAAGTGAAACTCGTTCTGGAAACACAAAGGTCTTGAAGACCGGGCTTAATAAAGTTATTTATCATTTCGTTCTTGCGCGAAACGGGAGTGATAAAATCCTCGTTGTTGTTATAGTACTCAACAAGTCTGTCTGCATATTTCGAAAGTTTAAGGAAGTATGCTTCTTCGCTTGCTTTTTTACATTCTCTGCCACAGTCGGGACAACAACCGTCTTTAAGTTGGGTATCGGTCCAAAAAGATTCACAAGGGGTGCAATAGTTGCCTTCGTATGAACCTTTATATATGTCGCCCTTTTCGTAGAGTTTGTTGAATATTTTTTGAACACACTTTACGTGTTCATCGTCGGTTGTACGAATGAACTTATCGTAACTGACGTTGAACATGTCCCAAATGTCTTTAATTTGACCTGCAACATTATCTACATATTGCTGAGGTGTAATGCCAGCAGATTCTGCTTCCTGTTGTATTTTTTGACCGTGCTCGTCAGTTCCGGTAAGGAAGTAGACGTCGTATCCGCGAAGTCTTTTGTATCTTGCAATAGCATCAGCAAGAACCGCCTCATAAACATTGCCTATATGAGGTTTTTTAGATGTATATGCTATTGCTGTGGTTATATAAAATTTATTGTTCATAGTTTAATACTCCCAAAAAGAGAAGTTAGTTTTTAAGACTGTGAATCGGGGCGGGTATTCTTCCGCCGCGTTTTACGAAAATTTCAGGTGATTCGGAACGCAAACTCATAATAGGTGCTGTGCCGAGCAATCCACCAAAATCTACTGTATCGCCAACCTGCTTACCGTATGCAGGAATTATTCTTACGGCTGTTGTTTTGGTGTTTGCAACGCCGATTGAAATTTCATCGGCAATGACACCGCATATAACCGCTTCGCTTGTGTCGCCGGGGACTGCTATCATGTCAAGACCTACCGAACAAACGGCAGTCATCGCTTCAAGTTTTTCGATAGAAAGAACGCCTTTTTCTACAGCGGCAATCATGCCCGCATCTTCCGAAACGGGTATGAATGCACCCGAAAGACCGCCAACGTGCGAGGATGCCATTACGCCGCCTTTTTTGACCGCGTCATTAAGCATAGCCAACGCTGCAGTAGTTCCGTGTGCACCGCAGGTTTCAAGCCCCATGCTTTCTAATATATCTGCCACAGAATCGCCAATAGCAGGGGTTGGAGCAAGGGAAAGGTCTACAATACCAAAAGGTATTCCTAAGCGGTTGGATGCTTCTCTTGCGACAAGTTGTCCCACACGGGTGATTTTAAACGACTGCTTTTTGATAACTTCTGCAAGTTCGCTTAAACTGCAATCACCTGCGCGTCGTATAGCAGAACTTACAACACCCGGACCGGATACGCCGACGTTAATTATAGAATTAGGTTCGCCTACACCGTGGAATGCACCTGCCATAAAGGGGTTATCTTCGGGTACGTTTGCGAACACAACGAGTTTTGCACAACCGATAGAATTGTTTTCTCTTGTTAAATATGCCGTCTTTTTGATTATTGAACCCATTTTTGCTATGGCGTCCATATTGATACCCGCTTTAGTTGTTGCGACGTTAACTGACGAACAAACCATTTTTGTCGATGCGAGTGCTTCGGGAATTGCATCAATCAATGCATCATCGCATTTTGTGCTGCCTTTATGAACAAGTGCACCAAAACCGCCGATGAAGTTTATTCCCAAGGTTTCTGCGGCTCTGTCAAGCGTTTTTGCGGCTTCAACATAGCCGTCGCTGTCAAGTTTTCCACCTACAAGAGAAAGAGGTGTAATCGAAACACGCTTGTTAATTATAGGAATACCGTACATTTTTTCGATATCGTTGCAAATCGGAACGAGTTTTTCTGCAGTACGGGTGATTTTATCATAGATATTATTGAGGAACCTATTTTTGTCATCGCTTACACAGTCGAAAAGCGATATTCCGACGGTGACAGTACGTATATCAAGGTTTTCCTCGCGTATCATATTTATTGTTTCAAGAATATCCTTTGTGTCGATCATAATAATCTCCGTTAAATTTTATGCATAGAATCAAAAATATCCTCATGCATCGCATGTATTTCAAGACCGTTCTCTTTTCCTAATGCTGCCACTCTATCGACAAAATCAGTGAAGGGGAGTGTTAGAGAATCAATTTCAACTATCATTATCATCGCAAAGTATTCTTCAAGTACGGTTTGCGAAATATCTATAATATTTGCACCGTATTCTGCACAAATATTACTTACCTTTGCGATTATACCGACGTTATCTTTGCCGGTAACTGAAATTACAGATTTTGCTTTCATTTTTTACTTCCTTTCGGTCTCTTTCTTAATTCTGCAAAAAAATCAGACAACAATGCGGCACATTCTTTTTCTAATATACCGCTTGTTATTTCATATTTGTGGTTTAATGGATAATCAGACAAATCGAACACGCTGCCTAAAGCACCTGCTTTTTTATCATAACACCCATAAACGACACGTTTTATACGTGCATTCACAATAGCACCTGCACACATGGGACAGGGCTCCATTGTCACATATAAAGTGCAATCGGTAAGACGCCACGCATTTAACTTTTTACAGGCGCGGTCGATTGCAATAACTTCTGCGTGATGAAGCGCATTGTTCTTCGATTCGCGCATGTTTCTGCCCGATGAAATAATTTTACCGTCTTTAACAATTATAGCACCTATAGGTACTTCGCCGCATTTTGCGGCTGCTTTCGCGCGCGATATCGCGCGTTTCATAAAGTAAATATCGTCTTTTATCATAATTGAACACAAAAAGCAAGGAAAAAGTAAAATGCGAACAACGCGGCATAGGGGATAATGGCTATATTGAATACAAATTTGCTGATATACCGTTCAATGGATAATTTATAACCAATCACATTTGGCATTCGTAAAGTGAATTTTTGACGTTTGTATCCGTTATTCGCATAATAAATGATTGCGCCAACGCTGAACCCCATAATGACGTATATTAAGAGTGAAAAAACAAGTGAAATTATAGATTCTTGGGGAAGGAGTGAAATTGTAGTGGAAATGGCATTGTTTATGAAATGAATTAACATTGATAATTTAAGCGAACCTGTATATTCATAAGCAATACCAAAAACAATTCCGAAGGTAACAGCATTAATTATGCTTCTCGGGTGCAAATGACCTAAACCGAACAGAATCGACGAAATAATGATTGCGCCCCATTTTCCGTACGGGAGAAGGTGTTTTAGTAATACTCCTCTAAATGCCCATTCTTCGAGCAAAGCAGGAAGTATGGCATACATAGTGAAGCATAAAGCGATTTCAAGCGGTGTTTCTGCAGCAAGTTGTGTCGGTTCTCCGAAGTCGTTTAAAGACGGAAATATAAATAGTGCAATTAAATTAACAATATAACCGCATCCGAGAGCACCCAATACAAATAAGACGGGCTTTTTCGGTGAAGAGCGCTTTACTTTATAAATTGTTGTTTTGTTTTTTATGATTGAAAATAAAGGCAAAGCAATTAAAAAGGGAAGTCCAATATAAAAAACATACATTCCGATATCGACTAAATACGAAATATAACCGTCGGGATTTTCGGGAAGGAACATATAAATAATTGGATAAAGAAACGAAACGGCAAACTGGGCAACAAAGACAAGCGCAGATGCGATCAAAGCAATAGATACTGCTCTTTTTGCATATTTTTCAGTGTTTTTTATATGTTCTTTTTCTTGTTGCAGTATTAAGCCGATTTTCATTTTATTCACCATTGCTCATTGTTTCGTACGAAAGAATTGCCGCTGATTGGGAAATGTTGCAGCCAAGCGACCATAATGATATATTTTTCAAGAGGCATCCGATTAAGTCGATTGTTTTTTCAGCACTCGCCCTATCGTCGGGAATAAACACTTGATGAAGTATTTTGGATAAGGATTCGTGTATAGACAAGCGAGTAATAGTGTTTTCTGCTGCTCTGCTCAAAAAACAGATAGAGCGAACGGGAACGATTATATTCGATTGAAAATTCTCTTTTCCGCCCCAAGGTGTGCCACACACATACGGTTTTCCGTCAAAAAAACGGACTATCGGTTTGTCGCCGTTGATAATATTAACATCATCAAAAGCGGTTTTCCAAAGCATAACGTGTGTTGTCTTACCGACACCGCTTTTTGCCGCAAAACAATAGGCAAAACCGCCTTTTTCGATAGCCGCACAATGAAGAACAAAAGCATCATAATCTGGGAGTTTCTTTGCGATATTACGATAGATACAAATGCTTTCTATAAAGCCGTCGGATAAGTTGCTACCGGATGCTTTTCGTTCGGCAATGAACTCCGATTCGCTTACTTCGACAGTAAAGTCATAATCGTTAGTTTCGATAATATAATCTTTACAATGGTTTTTGACGAAGTCATATCTATTGTTTATCGCTATCTTTATACCAGCAATTTCAATCGTAAACAAAATTTACCTCTTTTGTTCCCACTTGTTTATTATGCCACATTTATAGGTTGCGTAAATATATTATATTTTTTGCATTATACCAAAAATATCCTACTCTTAAATTTATCACATGATACTCAAAAAGTCAACCATTTTGCCATAACAAAAAGCCTATCGGAGCGATACAATAGGCTTTAGATGTTTTATTAGGTTGTGAACTACAATATACAAGCGATAGGGTCGGATTTTGAAAGCAAAAAAACGACACGTATCATCTGCACTTCTTATGAAATCTGATTGCCAAGAACGCACACACAACAATACCTATAACAAAGGGAATAGCATATAAACATGCGGTGTGGGCAGGAGCACTGTAACCGGCGTGTTCAATGCCACAAAGCATATCACGGTAATTATAGGCGACTACAAAACACATAACGTTAGATAGCAGAATTGAAAATGCTATGAACAAATAACTCAACTTTTTCATTGGCAATCTCCTTTCAGATTCGAATTTAAAAGGAATTATAGTCCCCCTTGATTCTATTGTTTTACAATAAAGAGGGGAATTATATACCCCATACACCCCACTCATACCATCGGCTATTGATTCTGTGATATTCTCTGCCTTGTTGGGGAAGTTCGGACTTATAGAGTGCTGCAAGTGGATGTTTTGAATATACAAGTCCGTAATATCCTGTTTCATCCTTGCAAAAGAAAACAGCATCTTTGCAAACGAGAAGATATTGGAATTTTTTGCTTGCAATTCGTACGGCGTTTTGCTGTGCTTCCGTTAATGGCAAATTAGACTTGTTATATTTAAAACTATAATCATAAATATCGATAATTATATATTCATCTTCGGGCGAAAGTTCGCTGTAAGTGTTTAGAGCAAGTTGTGCGACAATTTCATAATCGTTAGAAACTTCCGCAAAATTTTTAATTTGCGGTTTGCCGCCCAAAATATAAAAACAAATATAAAAATATGCAACGACCGATAAAACAAGCAAGAAAATAACAGATACAATAATCAAAATCACTTTCTTCATACAATCACCGCCTTAAATGTATTATAATACCAAAGGTAAAGTTTTACAAGGGTAAAGTTTTACAAGGCAAGAAAAATCCCCACCGAGAAATCGGTGGGGATAAGTTGTTTTATAAAGTCAGCAATTACTTGCTTTCTTTGATAGCAGCCTGAGTCGCCAAAGTTTGCAGGGGGAATTATGTCCTGGGGCGAAATTGTCGCCCCTTTCTTGCGGTAGCCCTCCACATTCATTGGAATGGGAGAGTCCCCGCCGAAGTCACCACGAAGATGCCACCTGAAGCAGTCCTTTGAAACCTCGATTTTCTCTACAAAGGCTTCGATAACGCTTTCGGGGATATCGCCGTCGGTATCAAAATTTGTGTATTGCTCCAAGGCATAGCGGAGAACGGTTATTTTGCTTTCGTAATCGATTTCTTCCTCCTCTGTTTTTTCGACTACGGGAGTCAGTTCCTCAATTTCTGCTTTGAGCCTGTCAATCTGCCTGTCCACCTCGGCACGTGCTTCTTGATAGTCCTCACGGGTGATATCACAATTGCTGAGCAGATCGATAAGATTTCTTCGCTTGGTGTTGGCTCTGTCAAGCTCTCTTTGCTTTTGCTCAATAAGTTTTGAGTTATCTTGTACCTGCACCTCGGTATCGCCGATATGTTCCTCAAGCAAGGAGTTTGCAATTTCCAATACCTTTTGCTTGTTTGTAAGGAAGTGTCGGAAGATATAGTTTGCCATCATCTGTAGTTTCCACTCCGCAATCATCGGTGACTGGCAGATGCCATCAATCGGGAGTCCACGTTTTAGGCGACTTTTGATAGTACCTGTTTGCGTTGTGCCGTAGCATTGATAGCCAAAGAACTTTTCGCCGTTGGCGTTGGTTCGCCATTTGCGGCGGTTAAACCGCCTGCCGCAGGAGCAGATCATCAGCCTGCCCCATACAGTCTTTGGCGGTGTTACGCCCGTCAGTTTTCTTCCTGTGGTTGGATTCTTAAGTTTTCCCGTTTTGCTTTTCATAATCTTTTGCACCCTTTCGTATTCTTCAACGGTTATAATCGGCTCGTGTCTGCCTTGCACTTGTGTCAATGCCATTTCACCGTAGTTTTTCACCTTTTTCTGCACCAAAAAGTCGGGAGTGTATTCCTTGTGGTAGGTAATGATACCGCAATAAAAGGAGTTTTTGAGCGTTTGGGATATCCCCGTGCAATGCCAGTTGGGTAGTCCCGTAGCAGTTCTGCGCCCCGTTCGCTCCATTTCGTTTTTGATTGCCATCAGTCCGTGTCCCTCAAGGTACATATCAAAGATTTTTCGTACCGTTTCGGCTTGCACGGGATTGATGTTAAAATCCACCTGCTTTTGGTTACCCTCCACGATTCTTTCTACTCGGTCATAGCCGAGGATATTGCCGTTGCCGTAGAACACGCCCTTTTCCATCGAGATCTGCTGACCGCTTTTTACTCGGATAGAGGTCTTGCGGCTTTCGTCCTGCGCAAGGCTCGCCATAATGGTGAGGCGAAGCTCGCCGTCGCCGTCAAAGGTTTTGATATTATCGTTGATAAAGAACAC
>JAZRUR010000036.1:0-36303 GCA_045652625.1 Eubacteriales bacterium
GTATAATCCTTTATATTAAAAAGTCCTCTCGGAATAAGTATATTCAAAAACACGGGAGCAAGACAATATTATAAGGAAACTTTGTATGGATCTTTTAAAGCGTTCGACATATTTTTACAACCTACCCGAAGAACTTATCGCGCAGACACCGAGCGTGGTACGCGACCAATCGCGTTTGCTCTGCCTTGATAAATCAAGCGGAAACACCGAACATAAAACGTTTTGCGATATAATCGACCACTTACATGATGGCGACTGTCTTGTAATTAACGACACAAAAGTTATTCCTGCGCGTCTTTTCGGCAAAGCCGTAGGCAGAGAGGGCGAGATAGAAACGGTTCTTCTTTCTCGCGCCGAAAACGCAGAGGGCGAAGTTTGGAAATGTCTTACACGACCGGGCAAAAAGACGAAAATCGGGCAAAAAATAATATATTCCGATGAACTTTCGGGCGTTGTAACCGACGTTTTAGACGGCGGTATTCGAGTCATAAAGTTTGAATACGAGGGCGTGTTCACCGAGATTCTCGATCGCATCGGGCTAATGCCGCTTCCGCCTTATATAACAAAAAAACTTGACGATAAGACAAGATACCAAACCGTCTACGCAAAAACCGACGGAAGCGCGGCTGCACCGACGGCAGGATTACATTTTACTCCCGAACTACTTAAAAAGGCAGAAGAAAAAGGGGTCGAAATAATCCGCGTTCTGCTTCACGTAGGCTTAGGCACCTTCCGTCCCGTTAAAGAGGACGACCTGACAAACCATACAATGCATTCCGAGTATATCCACGTGACACAGGAATCGGCAGACAAAATAAATGCGGTTCACGCCCGTGGCGGACGGGTCATCGCGGTCGGCACAACAAGTGTACGCACTTTGGAAAGCGTAACCGACGAAAACGGTATCGTTCATCCTTACAGCGGTGAAACATCTATATTCCTCTACCCCGGTGTGAAATTCAAATGCGTTGACGCTATGATAACCAATTTCCACCTGCCCGAAAGCACGTTGATCATGCTGGTTTGCGCATTTGCAGGTTACGATAATACAATGAACGCATATAAAGAGGCTGTTGCCAATAAATATCGTTTCTTCTCCTTCGGAGATGCAATGTTTATACAATAATCGGCACAATACTTCGTTGCTTCTTGTTCAGCATCATATAAATCTACATGTCGCCGATTTTTACAGAAATTTTGATTGTATTTGTTTCAAAATATGGAAAACAAATCATGCTTGAACAAACAGTAAATGTGTGATATAATAAAGAAGATTCTTTTAAAGCAAAAGGAACATTAAAATGCTTGAGATAAAAAATTTATGTTTTACCGCCGAAGACGGCGCGGAAAAAATCAATATATTAAAAAACATAGACCTTACTGTTAAAGACGGTACTTTTTTGGTGCTTACAGGTCCGAACGGCGGCGGCAAGTCTTCACTTGCGAAAGCGGTTTCGGGTATTGTTCAACCTACAAGCGGAAGTATTGTATGGAACGGTGTCGACGTTACAAACATGCCGATAACCGAACGTGCACGTATAGGAATAAGTTACGGTTTCCAACAGCCGCCTCGTTTTACGGGTATGACTGTTAAGGCGTTGCTTTCTATCGCTTCGGGCGGAAAAGAACTCTCGAGAATAGAATGTTGCAACTATCTTAACAAGGTAGGTCTTTGCGCCGCCGACTACGTTGACCGCGAAGTAGATGCCTCCCTTTCGGGCGGAGAAGTTAAGCGTATCGAGATAGCAACCATACTTGCAAGAAAAAGCGGTTTGATGATATTTGACGAACCCGAAGCAGGTATCGACCTTTGGTCGTTTGCGAAACTCACCGAAACTTTCCGCGAACTTCATAAATCATCAGATGCTACGATCATCGTTATCTCGCATCAAGAACGTATCATTTCTCTTGCGGACGAAATTTGCGTACTTTCCAACGGTAAGATCTCCGAACACGGCAGCAGAGATGACATTTTCCCCAAACTTTTGGGAACAGGACTCGGCTGTGAATACATGAGAAAGGGTGAATAGAATGGACAAACTTGATTTTACTCTTCTTAAAGAAATTGCCCTTATGGACTCTATCCCTACAGGCGCGTACAATATCCGCAAAAACGGTACTTCGGCAGGTAGATTTTCTACCGAAAATATCCGTATAGAGAACAAAACCGACAAAGCAGGTATTGATATAAATATCAAAAGCAACACAAAAGGCGAAACCGTCCATATCCCTGTAATTATTACCGACACGGGATATGCGGAAACCGTATATAACGATTTCTTTATCGGTGACAACTGCGATATTACGATAATGGCAGGTTGCGGTATCCACAACTGCGGCGACGGTGAATCGCGCCATGACGGTGTTCATACCTTCTATATCGGCAAAAATTCTATAGTTCGTTATGCCGAACGCCACTACGGCGACGGCGACGGCAACGGCGAGAATATCATGAACCCCGAAACCGTTGTATATGTCGGCGAGGGCTCGACTATCCAAATGGATACCACCCAGATAAAAGGCATCGACTCCACCGCGAGAAAGACGAAAATCGTCGTCGCAAAAGACGGCAGTGCCATTATAAACGAAAAACTGCTTACACACGGCAAGCAGTATGCAGAATCGGACATGGACCTTATTCTCGACGGCGAAAACGCCAACGGCAGAATAATCTCCCGTTCGGTTGCACAAGACGAATCCAAGCAGGTTTTCCGTCCTTGCGTTACGGGTAAATCGGCATGTTTCGGTCATATCCGTTGTGATTCGATACTTATGGGCAACGCCACAATAAGTTCTGTTCCTGCGGTTGCCGCAGAACATACCGAGGCAAACCTCGTACACGAGGCGGCTATCGGCAGAATAGCAGGCGACCAGTTGATAAAACTTATGACACTCGGTCTTACCGAGGAAGAAGCCGAAGAAAAGATACTCCAAGGTTTCTTGGGCGAATAATTTTTTAATAAAAAAACAAAGGCTGACAAAAAATTGTCAGCCTTTTGTGTTTGTAATATACAGTCCTTACTTTCTCGGAAGGACGATTTTGCGGTTTTCTTCCTTACTCGATTGACGGTAGATGACCACCTTTCTTCCGATTACCTGAACTGCCTCGCAGCCTAAAGCATCGCAAAGCGTGACCATAGCCTCTTTCGGTGTTTCGGGGCAGGTTTCGAGTATGGTAAGTTTTATCAGTTCGTGCGCTTCGAGTGCAAGCGATACAGTATTAAGAACGGTATCTCCTATACCCAATTTGCCGATTTGTGTTGTAGGTTCTATTGTATTTGCAAGTGAGCGAAGATACGCTCTTTGTTTCGTCGTAATCATCTTTTTTAATCTCCCGCGATAAAAGTTATTTTTATATTTACCAACACACCGCGTGGACTCACGCGATACTAATCGGTACGTTTTTTACGTTTTTCAAACAATCGTTATCTTCCTGTCGAGCCGAAACCGCCGTGGCGTTCCTCGGTAGTTTCATCGTCCTCGGTAATACCGTAGAGAAGAAAAATCCCCTGCGCGAAAGCGTCGCCCTTCTTTACCGAATAGGATTTACTGCCCCCGACAAGTTTTATCTTGATATGGCCCTCGTTATCGGCATTAAAATAATCCGAATCTATAACACCCGCGGTATTCGCAAGGCGCACACCGTATTTAAAGCCCGAACCCGAGCGCGGTAAAATCACAAGCACCCAACCGTCGGCAATACGTGCACGTATACCTGTATCAATAACGACTTCCTCGCCCACGTCAAGCGTAAAATCATACGGCGCATAAAAATCGTATCCTGCCGAACCCGCTGTCGCACGGCGCGGAAGTTTTATATCTTCATACCCCTCACGCGCAAACTGCTCTTTTGAAACGGTATAAAATTTAGCAATTCGGTTCATATATACACCTCGATAAATCTCATTTAAACAAGCAAAAGTTAACCCTGCCAACCGCCGTTTACGTCAAATATCGAGCCCGTAATGTACTTCGCCTTGTCGGATACCAAAAAAGCAACACAGTCGGCAACTTCTTCGGGATTTCCGATACGTCCAAGCGGTATTTCTTCACACAGCGACTCGATATCGTCAAACGAAAGGTCGTCGTTCATCTCGGTGTCGATAACACCGGGGCAGACACAGTTCACGCGGATATTAGCAGGTCCAACCTCTTTTGAAAGCGCCTTTGTAAACCCGATTATTCCCGATTTTGCGGTAGAATAATCGACCTCGCAACTTCCGCCCGATTCACCGAAAATAGATGAAATATTGATAATCACACCGCTCTTTCGGCTTATCATATTCGGAAGCAACTTACGCGATAGATTAATCGGCGCAAAAAGATTTATTTCGTACATGCGTCGCACGTCAACATCACTCGCTGTATCAAAAAGAGTGACTAACGACACCCCTGCATTATTAATAAGTACATCGGGATTGGGACATTTTTCCGCAATCATATCGACCGATTTAGGGTCTGATAGGTCGGCGGAGATATATTCGGCATTGCCGAGTTCGTCGCAAAGCGCTTTTGCTTCCTCTACGCTCTTTCCGCAATGGATAACAAGATGCCATCCATCTTTCGACAGCGCACGGCAGATAGACTCGCCTATCCCTCTCGCGCCTCCTGTTACAAGTGCAGTTTTCATATTATTCTTCACTTTTGTTGTTTTTCTTCACGATAGAAAGCAGATGTTTCAAATCGCTTTTTGAATATTTATATACCGCATCGCAAAAACTGCAGGTCATCACCGTTTCGCTATCGCCGTTTTCTATCATATCGACAAGTTCCTTTTCGCCTATCGAAATAAGCGCGTTATCGGTCTTTTCGCGGCTGCAAGCACATTTATATTCACATTCTATTTCGTCAAAAATATCGTATTCGATACCGTCTAACAAGATATCAAGCACGTCTTTGCTCGTTCCGTTATCAAGAATTTCGGTAACGGAACGCAATTTTTGAGCATTAATCTCCAATTGGTCTACAACCGCATCGTCTGCAAACGGAAGAAGTTGAACCAACGCGCCGCCTGCCGCTTTTACGGTATAATCGCGGTCTACAAGTACGCCCAACGCACAGATAGTCGGTACCTGCTCACTCGTTGCGTAATAATATGCGATATCGTCGCCTACTTCGCCGGTTTGTATTTTAGAAATGCCAACGTAAGGTTCGCTTCCGCCCACATCACGCAAAATATACAACTCGCCTTTACCGATACAACCGCCGACGTCTAATTTACCGTCGGGACGCAAAGGCAGATCCGCAGACGGATTTTGAATAAATCCGCGCACGTTTCCGCACCAGTCGCTTGTAGCAACAACCGTACCGCCGACACCGTCACCCCTGAAACGAATGGTAAGAACGTCCTCTTTCTCACCGAGGAGCGAACCTGCAAGTGAGGTCGCCAACAAGGTTCTGCCCAAAGCAGCGGTTGCCGTAGGAGTTGTATTGTGTATCTGTCTTGCACGTTCGACAATGTCGCGTCCGTTTAGAATTATCGCTCTTGCCGAACCGTCTTTTGTAATTGCTCTTAATATAGATGCCATTTTTTTCTCTTTCTTTTTTATTTGGCTACTGCCGTTGTCTTGCCGTCGCTTAACATCAACTCGAATTCGGTTCCCGTCGGGAGTTCCGAAACGCTTTTTATCGCCTTGCCGTCCGCGCCGAACGCTACCGAAAATCCGCGTCCGAGTACAGACAACGGGTTAAGGCTTTTTAGTTTTTCGTCTTTTGCGAAAAGTTTCATTCTTTCGCGTTCTATTTGTGTTTCGACAAGCGAATACAGTTTTTCTTCTTCCCTTGCCAGTGCCATACGTCTGTCGTCAAAATAACTTTTAGGACTCTGAAGCACGGGGCGTTGCGAAAAAGTATTTAATCTTTGTCTTAAATAATTGGTCTTTAACGAAAGGTTTTGCAACATGCGTTTTTCGACGTTGCTAAACTGCTTTTTCAGTTCCTGTACGTCGGGTACTGCAAGTTCCGCCGCCGCACTCGGAGTGGGTGCGCGTAAATCGGCAACAAAATCGCAGATTGTAAAATCGGTTTCGTGTCCGACAGCGGAGATAATCGGGGTTTTACATTCGTATACCGCGTGCGCCAACGCTTCGTCGTTAAAGCACCACAAATCCTCCGCGCTACCGCCGCCTCTGCCGATTATTATAACGTCGCATTTGCCGCTTTCGTCAAGCGTTTTTAATGCCTTGATAAGTTGGGCAGGTGCAGACGGACCCTGAACAAGCGAGGGGTACAAATAAAGTTGCGCCGCAGGAAAACGTCTGCGCGTTACGTTTATCATATCCTGTACGGCAGCGCCGCCGGGGGCGGTGATTATGCCGACAGAAAAAGGTATCTTCGGTATTTTTTTCTTATGCTCATTCGCAAAAAGACCGTTTGCTTGGAGTTTTGCTTTTAACTGCTCGAACGCAATATAAAGCGAACCGACTCCGTCAGGTTCCATTTCCTCGGCATAAAGCCTATACTGTCCGTCGCGGACGAATACGGCTACTCTGCCTGTACAGACAACTTTCATGCCGTTTTCGGGTTTGAACTTCAACTTCGACGCACCGCCAAACATTGTTGCAGGTATTGCCGAGTTTTCGTCTTTGAGCGTAAAGTAAATATGTCCGCTTCCGCCGTAAACGCGGACGTTAGACATCTCGCCTTTTACAACAACTTTGGAAAGCAGCGGCGACGTGCCCAAATAGTCTTTTATATACGTATTTAACTGTTCAACCGTTAGAGTGCGGACGGTCTGGCCGTTCATGCGTTTGCCTCGTCAGGTTCGATTTCTTCCTCGGTTTCGCTTGATAACGGTTTTTGTTTAGCCAACGGCTTTTCCTTGCCTGTTGAATACTTGCCCAAAACACCGTTTATAAAACCGACCGAATCCGATTCGCCGAAATGACGCGCAAGTTCAAGTGCCTCATTAACGGTGATTTCAATAGGAATTTCGGGGAAATAATCAATTTCGCACACCGCAAGACGAAGAACAGTAAGCGTTACGCGGTCGATACGGTCGATACGCCAGTTATCTGCGCAACGTGCGATATTTTCGTTGATATCGCCTAAATTCTCGTCGGCTCTCAAAAAAAGTTCCTTTGCAAAGTCGCTTATTTTTACTTCGCGCTCGTCTATTGCCGAAGCCATTATTTCTTCGGGAGTGCGGTCGTAATCAAAACTGCGTTCGAAAAGCAAAGTGATAGCAGTTTCGCGAGATTCGCGTCTTGTCATATAGGGCACCTCGTATTATAAACATAAATATTCATGCTATTATAACACTACTTTTCTTCTATGTCAAATAAATAGTGATAAAATAATTATCAAAAAGCCTTGAAAAAACTTTCTTTTGGCGGTATAATCATAATGTTAAATTATAATTTTACAACCGAAAGGGTAAATGTTGATGTCAAACGGAATTTTCGGCGCAGAAAAGCGCCCCATAATCACTATCGTAATGGACGGTATAGGTATTTGCAACCGCGAAGTCGGTAACGCTATCAAAGCGGCAGACACCCCTACCCTTGATATGCTAAACGAAAAGTATCATTGCTTTAGCCTTAAAGCACACGGTACTGCAGTAGGCCTTCCCTCTGATGACGACATGGGTAACTCCGAAGTCGGTCACAACGCACTCGGCGCAGGTCAGGTTTTTGCTCAAGGTGCAAAACTCGTTTCCGAGGCAATAGAGTCGGGAAGAATGTTTGAAAGCAACACCTGGAAAGAGGTTGCTTCCAACGCTAAAAACAGCACATTGCATTTCCTCGGACTTTTCTCGGACGGTAACGTTCACTCGCATATAGACCACTTAAAGGCTATGATTGTCCGCGCAAAGGCAGACGGAATCAAAAAGGTTCGCGTACACATCTTGCTTGACGGCAGAGACGTAGGCGAAACCAGCGCACTTGATTACGTATGCCCGTTCGAAGAATTCCTTTCTTCGCTTCGTGATGACAACTTCGACGTTTGCATCGCATCGGGCGGCGGCAGAATGGTTATCACCATGGACAGATACGAAGCAAACTGGGCTATGGTTGAAAAAGGCTGGAACACCCACGTTCTCGGCAACGGCAGACAGTTTGCATCTGCTGAAGAAGCAATCACTACTCTCCGTAACGAAACCGGCGCAATCGACCAAGACTTACAGCCGTTCGTTATTGCAAAAGACGGCAAACCCGTGGGCACCGTTGAAGACGGCGACAGCGTAGTATTCTTCAACTTCCGCGGCGACCGCGCTATCGAAATAAGCAAGACTTTTGAAGCAGGTGCAGATTTCGATAAGTTCGACCGCGTTCGTGTTCCTAACGTTGTATACTCGGGTATGCTCGAATACGACGGAGATGCTCATATCCCCTCTAAATACCTTGTTTCTCCTCCCGAAATAAGCAACACCATGGGCGAATTCCTTGTAAACAAAGGTGTTAAGCAGTTAGCGGTAAGTGAAACTCAAAAATACGGTCACGTAACCTATTTCTGGAACGGTAACAGAAGCGGTAAATTCTCGGAAGATTTGGAAGAATATATCGAAGTTCCTTCCGATGTTGTTCCTTTCGAGCAAAGACCTTGGATGAAGTGCGCAGAAATAACCGACATTCTTATCGACAAGATAAAGAACGGCGATTTCGGTTTGTTGCGCGTTAACTTCCCCAACGGCGACATGGTCGGCCACACAGGCTCGTTCATCGCGGCTAAACTTTCGGTTGAAGCGCTTGATATCTGCCTTGCAAGAATTTTAAAGGCAGTTGACGAAGCAAAAGGCGTTGCGATAATCACCGCTGACCACGGTAACGCCGATGAAATGTATGAAATAGATAAAAAGACAGGCAACGCAAAGACGAATTCTGATGGCACTCCCAAGGCAAAGACCAGCCATACTCTTAACCCCGTTCCCTGCTATATCTACGATAATTTCTACTCTGATAAATATACTTTCGTTGACGGCGAATACGGCCTTGCCAACGTTGCCGCAACGGTTGTTACCATGATGGGTTATGATGCTCCCGAAATGTGGGAAAAATCCATGATAAACTTAAAGGACTGATATAATTGCTAAACAGTATTTTAGGCAGTAACGGCGATTTGATGCAAAAACTGCTGTATTTGATGATATCGGTAATTGCTCTGTTACCTGCGCTCACGTTCCATGAATGGGCGCACGGTTACATGGCATATAAGTTAGGCGATGCGACGGCAAAAGCAGACGGCAGGTTATCGTTAAATCCGCTTGACCATTTAGACCCTATGGGTACATTGATGCTTTTGATCGTTGGGTTCGGTTGGGCAAAGCCCGTACCCGTAAATACAAGACATTTCCGAAAACCAAGGCGCGATTTTGCCCTCACTGCATTTGCAGGGCCGATGATGAATTTCATCGTCGCGTTGGTCGCGGCATTCCTTTACGTGCTTACTTGGTATATCGTTAGATATGCCGATTTGTCGGGCATAACCGCCGAAGCGATATTGATAATTTTCTCTTACTCGATGGTATTTAACATCGGATTGGGGTTGTTCAATCTGATTCCCTTGCCTCCGCTTGACGGTTCGAATATACTTATGTGTTTGCTTCCCAACACGTTGGCGGCAAAGTATTCGAAAGTGCGTTATTATTCGAGATACATCTTTATCGGTTTAATATTGCTTCAATATGTGCCGATACTCGATTTTATCCCCGATTTGATTTTCGCACCGCTTAATATATGCAGAAGTTTTTTGACCGACGCATTCATTGATCTTGCCGATATAATTATAAAACCCATTTTTGTCAATATGTAATAACCAAGGTGTTTTATGGAGATACTCAATTTAAAGATCGAGCAATATGAAGGTCCTCTTGACCTGTTATTGGCGTTGATCTCCAAACACAAAATAGATATTTTTGATATCCCGATATCCGAGATATGCGACCAATACATAGCATATCTTGACGCCATGCGTAAAATGGATATGGAAGTCACGAGCGAGTTTGTCGTTATGGCGGCGGATCTGATGCTTATTAAAAGCAAGATGCTCCTGCCCCGTACCGAGGACAGCGAAGACCCCCGCGCACCGCTTGTCGATGCTTTGCTTGAACACCAACGCGCGAAAGCCGCGGCGGAGTTTCTTAAAATGCAAAGCGCAGGTCATTACGACACTTTTACCAAACCCGCAAGTGAACCCGAAAAGAGCGACTACACTCGCGGGCACGCGGTGGATTTGCTCACCGAGGCATTTTCACGCATTGCAGACCGAATCGCTCTGCGCAAAACAGACGGCGAACCCGAACTTTTTAAACGGATAGAGGAAAGATATTATTCAGTTGAAGAAAAAACGGCGGCAATAATGTCATATCTCGACCAAAAACGAACCTGTATGTTTGACGATCTTTTCATGCGCGTACATAGCAGAGGCGAAGCGGTTGCCGTATTTATGGCGTTGCTTGAACTTGTCCGCGACGGCATGGTTGACGTTGAACGAAACGGCGATGATATCGAACTTTCGATTGCCGATGCCGCCGATGAAAACAACATCGACACGAACCTATTTAGTGAATAAATCGGAGAATTGCCATGAACATAAACCAAGAAACACCTGCCGCACTTGAGGCGATACTGTTTGCCTGTGGCGGACCGGTAGCGTTCGAACGGCTTTGCGATATCCTCGGAGTAAGTTCCGAGGGCTTACGCGAAGCGGCGACGATACTTAAAAACAAATATTCCGACGACAAAGAGAACGGAATACAACTTATAACAGTAGAAAATGCGTACCAACTTTGCACAAAGGCTTATGTTGCCGAATATGTAAAAAAAGCGTTGGAACTTCGTAAAGCACCCCCGCTTTCCAAAGCATCGCTTGAGGTTTTGGCGATAATCGCCTACAACCAGCCTGTTACAAGGTCGTTCATCGAAATGGTGCGCGGTGTCGACAGTGCCGCCATTGTTGCCTCGTTGGTAGACAAAGGCTTGGTAGCCGAAAGAGGAACTCTCGACGCCCCCGGCAGACCGATACTTTTCGGCACGACCGACGCGTTTTTACGTTGTTTCGGGTTAGAAAGCATAGACGATCTTCCCAAAACCGAACTACAAATGACCGGCGAACAGGTTTCGCTTGACCTATCCGCCGAAGATACTGAAAAGGAGCAAAACAATGAGTAACACTAACGATATGCCGATGAAACAGATGATAGAATCCGCACTTTCCAAAATACGTGAAGTTGTTGATGTAAACACGGTTATCGGCGAACCGATGCATATTTCGGACGATGTGACCATAATCCCCTTTTCGAAGGTCGCTGTGGGATTTGCTTCCGGCGGCAGCGAATTCGGCGGCAAAAACAACCCCAACCCTGACGGAAGAGCCTACTTCGCAGGTGGCAACGGCGCAGGTGTCACGATTACTCCTCTCGGATTCATTGCCGTAGAAAAAGGTGTTTCGCGCATTATCGAACTCGGAAACCCTGTTACCTACTCCGCACCCGTTGATCCCGTAAACCGCGCACTTGACGGTATAAACGGCGTTATTGACAAAGCACCTGATATCATGAGCAAGATATTGGCGATTTTCAGCGAATTTTCCTCTAAATCCACCGACGAAGAAGTCGTTTTGGATAACACAGACGAAAACTAATATAAATCAACTTTCAAAAAGATGTATGAAAAAGCCCTAAAGGGGCTTTTTCTATTGACATTCGTATATCATAGTGCTATAATTTTCCATAGAAAATTAATTTTCGGAGGACAATTAAATGAGAATTATAGTTTGCGAAAACGCAGATGCTGTCGCAAAAGAAGCGGCTAAAATTTTTGCGGCACAGGTTTATATGAAACCCAATTCGGTACTCGGTCTTGCTACCGGTTCTACTCCCGTAGGCATGTACAAGATTCTTGCCGATATGAACAAGAAGGGCGAAATTTCGTTCAAGGACTGCAAGAGTTTCAACCTTGACGAATATTATCCCCTCGCTCCTACTCACGACCAGAGTTACCGTTACTTCATGAACGTTAACTTCTTCGACCACATCGACATCGACAAGGCTAACACCCGCGTTCCCGACGGAATGGCCGCAGATCCTGCAGCCATGGGCGCAGAATACGATGCCGCTATCGACGCAGCAGGCGGTGTAGATATTCAGGTTCTCGGTATCGGTCAGAACGGCCATATCGCTTTCAACGAACCCGATGAAAAACTCGTTGCAGGTACTCACCTTACCTCTCTTACCGAAAGCACAATCAACGCTAACGCTCGTTTCTTCGAAAAGAAAGAAGACGTTCCTACCCAAGCAGTTACCATGGGTATGGCTTCTATAATGAAGGCAAAGACCATTATTCTTCTTGCTACCGGTAAGGCTAAGCATCAAGCAGTTTCCGAACTTCTTGACGACAAGATCACTACTTCTAACCCTGCTACCCTTCTTAAACTCCACCCCAACACCATTATCATCGCCGACAAGGACGCTTACGAAGGCTAATATCGTTTCACTCTCGATAAAAAACAAAAAACGGCTCGTGAAAACTAGCCGTTTTTTTGTTTCCGCACAATTAGTCACGACATTTTTACATTATAACGCCGTTGCTTTTGCAACGAAGATAATATAAAAAAATGGGTATACTTTAAATAAAGAAACCCATATAGGAGGACAAAATATGAAATTTGCATTTTTTGATACAAAATCCTACGATATACCGTCCTTTGAAAAGTACGGCAAAGCGGCAGGAATAGAGTTTAAGTTTTTCGAAACAAAATTGAATCACGATACCGCTTCTCTTGCAAACGGATGCGACGGGGTTTGCGTTTTCGTAAACGACACAATCAATGCAGATGTTATTGACCAACTTTATAACATGGGTGTCAAAGCCGTTGCGTTACGGTGCGCAGGATACAACAACGTCGATGTGCGACATGCATACGGAAAGGTACACATATTCCATGTTCCCGCATATTCTCCCTACGCGGTTGCCGAACACGCAATCGCAATGCTTCTGACCTCTATACGCCGTATACACAAGGCATATATCCGCACCAAAGACCATAATTTCAGTCTTTCGGGGTTGACGGGGTTCGACCTGCACGGCAAAACCGTCGGTGTAATCGGCACAGGACGTATCGGACGTGTTTTTATAGATATTTGCAAGGGTTTTGGCATGAACGTCATCGCCTACGACAAATTCCCGCTCGAAAGCAGCGGAATCAATTATGTTTCGCTTGACGAAATGTTCGAAAAAAGCGACATTCTTTCGCTGCATTGCCCTCTTACCGAAGAAACTCGCCACATGATAGACGAAAACGCGATCAATAAAATGAAAAAGGGCGTTGTTATTATAAACACCTCGCGCGGTGCACTTATTGATGCCGACGCGTTGTTAAACGGCATCAAATCCCGCAAGGTAGGCGCGGCATGTCTTGACGTTTACGAAGAAGAATCCGACATATTCTTCGAGGACTTCTCGGGCCACATCATGGACGACGATACTTTAGCGCGTCTTATCTCCATGCCCAACGTACTCGTGACATCGCACCAAGCATTTCTAACCGAAGAAGCGTTAAACAACATCGCCGAAACCACAGTCAACAATATCGTAGAGTTCTTTAATAACGATTATTGCGAAAACGAACTTTGCTACCGTTGCGGCAACACCGAAAGTTGCAAAAACCAACGCAAAAAGTGCTTTTAAAGGTTAATGCTAGGAGAGTTAAACTCTCCTAGCATTATGATTCTATAATTCCTCCGCCTAACAAAGTATCACCGTCATAAAAAACGGCGGACTGTCCTGCGGTTACTGCACGGACGGGAACTTCGGTTTCCACCAAAAGTTTGCCCTCGCCTATCGGAGTAAGTACCGCTTTTACAAACGGAGCGCGGTAACGGATGCGCACTTCACAAGTCATGCTTCCGTTCGGAAAATCACAAGCCGAGAAAGAAGCGTTGCGAACGGTAAAGCGGTTAGTAAAAAGGTCTTGATTCTTTCCGAGTATTATTTGATTCTTCTCAATATCCCTGCCTATAACGTAAAGCGGTTCGGTATATGCAATGCCGAGCCCTTTTCTTTGCCCGACGGTATAGCATCGCTGACCTTGATGTCTGCCTAATTTTTGACCGTTCATCAGAACAAAATCGCCCGATTTGTCGGTTTTACCCACTACTCTATCCAAGAACGCGCGGTAATCGCCGTCGGGGATAAAACATATATCTTGACTATCGCTTTTGTTGGCAACAGCGAACCCGTTTTCAAGCGCAATGGCGCGAACCTCGTCTTTTGAATATTCGCCAAGAGGTGCTTCAAAATTCAAAATCTGCTCTTGCGTCAACCCCCAAAGCATATAACTTTGGTCTTTATCATTATCTGCGGCGCGTACAATAACACGTCTGTCGCCGCAAGTTTTTATTCTTACATAATGTCCCGTAGCGTATTTTTTTGCACCGAGCGAAAACGCGTAGTCTGCCAATGCACCGAACTTTATATGTCTGTTACACACTACGCAAGGGTTTGGCGTTTCGCCGTTTGCGTATGCAGATACGAAGTCGCCCACGACCTTATCACGAAACTCGCCTGATAGGTCTATTAAATGATGCGGCACGTCAAGCGATCGGCACAATAACTTTGCGTCATCGGACTCGTTATCGTTCGCATTCGGTACAAGTTCTGTTCCGAACACGCGCATGGTTATGCCCTCGACCGAATAGCCTTTATTTCTCAGCAAAAGCAACGCGACTGCGCTATCAACACCTCCGCTTACCGCAACAAAGCATTTTTCCATTACCGCACCTCCTTTATTTTTACTATTTTAACATACACTTTCAGATGTTGCAACCGCTTTTTGTCATAATATTTGCTCTCTGTGTGTATTAATTATAACGACAAGATTCCAAAAGGAAGGTTCGATTATGAAGAAACCACTTATGTTGTTATTATCCCTTTTGCTTATCTTCTCGCTTGTCGCCTGTTCCAACGGCACGACAGAAGAAATAGGCAATGACCGCCCACCTGCATTTTCGGTGTTGCAAAAACAGACTACGCTTGTTAAGCACAGCGAAAAAGGTGTCAGCACAAGTTTTTCAAAAGAGGATTTTCAAAATCTTTTGGGTGAAACCGTAACCTATATCACCGTAACAGAACTCCCCGATTCCAAACTAGGCACTCTTATCTTTAACGGCGCATCGGTTACAAAGGGTCAAACTTTGCCCACAGGTTCACTTAATTACCTAAAATTCGTGCCTAATTCCGAATCATCAAGCGCGGTATTTGGGTTTACTTGCGACAGTAAAAGTTTTGACGGAAGAGAACTCAAATGCGAAATCGTATTCGCTGACGGCGCAAACTCGCCTCCTGTTGCACTGGATAGCCAAATGAAGACCGTCTCGGGAATATCCTGCGAAAGCGTTTTGAAAATAAACGAACCCAACGGCGATGAATTCACCATAAACGTCATCACCTACCCTACCGACGGTTCTATAAAGATCAACAACGACGGCACGGTTATTTACACTCCCGAATCGGGATTTTCGGGAAGTGACAGTATGGTGTTTACCGTAACCGACCGTTTCGGCGCCGTTTCCGACCGCGCAACGCTTGAGATAGATGTTGAGAAAAACGAAAACGGACTGTATTTTGCAGATATGGAAGAAAACCTGCTTCATCTTTACGCCCACAGAGTATGCAGAGATGACGTTATGGTTTACAGATACGAAGACGGACAATATCTCTTTGACCCCGATAAACCCGTATCGAAAATCGAATTTCTTGTTATGTTGATGAACGTTTCGGGACATGACACCGATATCGTTGCAGTTGCCGACAGCGCGATAGCCGATGATAGCGGTCTGTCGTCGGGACTCAAAGGCTATCTCTCCGTCGCTTCCGAAAAAGGTTTAATTAAACTCGAAAACGGATATTTCTCGCCCAAAGAAACAATCACCGTAGCCGATGCGGCATATATGATAACTGCGGCGCTCGACCTGCCGACCGCAAAAAACGAAAACGCGGGTTCTGAAAACAGCGAAAGCGCACTTTCCTCTATGGTCGCGGCTTCTAACGCAGGATTTTTCAATAAAACCGAGCCATCGCATGTTTTAACCAAAGCGGAAACAGCCAAACTTCTGTGCAGTATTGAAGATTATATGACAGAAAATAATTTAAAACCGTAAGCCGATTGACAAAAAAATAAATGGGTGATATAATAGGTTCGAGCGGATGTATTTCCGCTTGAATCTATTTTTATGTATTACCCGAAAATATATTTGTTTTCGGAAAACAATTTTTGAGGCGATTATGATATCGAAAGACAAGAAAAGGGCTTTGGCAAAGGGAGAAATCAAACCCAAAAAGAGAAAAGCGGTCAAGATAACTCTTATCGTCCTGCTTTCTATACTTGCGTTTCTCTTATTGCTTATCGGAGCAGGTTTTTTCGCTCTTGATTACTATATTGACGATACGTTGGACTATATCTCTTACGTCAGCGACGGTGAAGAAGAATGGTCAGGTGTAGATATTGACGCGTCGGATTTTTACGATGACTACGATATGGGAATAGATTTTTCCAATTTCGTCGACCCCGAGGCAAGTAGAGATGACTACGACCCGACCGTCACACCCGATAATCCAAGCGGTGGCGAAAGCGGAAATGGAAGCGGAAGCAACGGCGGAGGCGGTTATGTGCGTCCCCCCGAACCGCCGTATGAACCCGACTACGAAATACTCGAGGGACTTTTTGACGGCGACACCGTTACCGAAGCATACGATAAAGACGTTATAAACATTCTGCTTATAGGTGCAGACACGGTAAGCGGTAAATATGCGCGAAGCGACACTATGATCTTGATGTCGATAAACAACATCAAAAAGCGTATTGTTTTCACCTCTTTCATGCGCGACTCCTACGTCAGCATACCGGGATACAACGACAACCGTCTTAATGCGTCGTTCGCGGCAGGCGGCCCGTCGCTCCTTATTAGGACTATAAAACAAAATTTTGATATCGACATCGACCATTATTTTACCGTGAGTTTCAGCGCTTTCGAACAGGCAGTTGACGTTATCGGCGGTATAGATATCACGGTGAACGATGTTAACTATAACTATTTCAACACTTTTAAACAACTTTCGGGTTTGACCAAAGAACAGGCGACTGACGGCACGAGAGTCATTCACCTTAACGGCGGTTCGGCATTGGGTTACGCAAGAAGCCGTCAATTCTACGACGGTGACTTTACAAGAACTCTTCACCAACGCGATTTACTTACTCAATTCGCCGAAAACTGTAAAGGCAAATCGTTGTCGCAACTTCACGAGTTATTAAAAGCGGTCCTTCCTTACGTTGTAACTAACATGCCGAAAGACGCGCTCAAATCCATGATTTGGGATGCTACGACATATATTTCGTACGACATTACCGACGCGCGTGTACCTTGTGCAGGTTCGTTCAATTTTGCAAATATCCGCGGCATGGAAGTTCTGACAATAAATCTTCCTGCTAACCAGAAATACGTTAAAGCAAAGATCTACGGATAAAATTGCACTCCCCTAAAAACACAAACAACCTTTTGACAAATATGCCAAAAGGTTGTTTTTTTGTTGCGCTAAAGAAAAGTTGCTCACATATAAAGTTTCATTGTCTTTTCTATCCAATAATCAAATTTTGTGTTCGGACATAAATGTTCAAGTGCCTTAAAGCGTTTATACGCAGGAACGCCGTCCGACGGGTCATGCCAAATATCGGCAAAGACATAATCGAAATTGCGCTCGGGCGCTTCGTTTTCGGCAAATTCAAAAGCATCTGCACAGACTATTTCTATCTTCTCGGGATTTTTAAAGTTAGGCAAGATCAATTCGCGGAAAAGAGAAATTACGTTTTCGTCACGTTCAACGACAGTAACGCGATCCACCGTATCTTTCGCCGCGCACATAAACGCAAAATAGCCAAGTCCCAAACCGTAGGTGGCAACTTTGCCGTTGGCTCTGTTTATAGGAACACGTTGGGTGACAAGTTCGTTAGGCATCATTGTCATCCATTCTCTGCCGTTTTGAAGTACCGAAAGGCATCTGTATTCGCTATCGAAAAAACCTATTTGCGGTATTATTCTTCCGTCGGGCAGAGTCATCGGATCATCGCAGACAAACGCCGTAAACGGTGCTATTATATCCTCACGAAGTTCCCATTCGCCAAACACTTTTCCGCTGTTTATTCTCACCGCCGAATAATACTCATCTTTTGTGAAATCCGATTCGTCAAGATGATGCAGCATGTGAGGCGAGTATGCTTCCCAAATCTTTCGGTCGAACTCGTTTTCGGTGTCAAATCCGAGTGCGGCACATATCAAAAGCGAAAAGGCATCGATAACCGAAAGCGAAAAATCACGAGTAATTTCTTCAACCATTTCTTTGGTTACAAAGTCGGGTTTATTGTTAAGCAATATCGCCAATCTGTTGAAAATCAGATTGTTTGCGGACTGTATTTCTTCGTACGTCATCATTATATTATTCTATTGTTTTAATAGTATCTTTTATACAATCGTATATGTACTTTGCAAAAACTTTATAGGTGCTATCCTTCGGGTGCAAACCGTCTGTAAATACCTCAGCGTGTTCTTTCGACCAGTCGAAAAGGTCTACTATGGCAAGGTCGCGCTGTTCGGCAATCTCTTTAAGCATAGGCTGCACATACTTTACTATGTTTGCCGTCCATGCCTCTGCTTTCCAAAAGTCGCCGCCTACTTTGAAAAGCGATGCAGGAAGAACCATATATATCTGAACGTCGGGGTTTACATTGACAAAAGAATCAAGAAGTTCGTTTGTGCTTTCCTTAAACACCTCTACGCGGTTATTAGCAGGGTTATCCCAATCCTTAGACGGATAATCGGGGTTGGGGTTAGCGTCATTAGTACCGAGTGCAAAAAGAACAACATCGGGTTCGAAATCTAACGCGGCATGATATATTTGATGCTTGGAATACGCAAAGTCATCGATCTTGCATATTGAATAACTGCTTATACCCGCATTAAGTACGTAATAATCAAGACCAAGCATTTCCTGAAGATACGAAGGGTAGGTCATGGTTACAGGATCGGTAGAGTTCACACCCTGTGTGATACTGTCGCCCACACATGCAACTTTGATTATGTCTTTCTCTCCGCTAAAGACCTGATCTTCAAAAATGCCGTCTTCGGACGCTTCTATGCGTCTGCAAAATTCTTCCGCTGCGCCTTGAGCGCCGTTAGCATAACTCGTGGCAAAAAGCACCTTCGTGCCTTCTATAACAACGTCAAACTTGCCGTAGTCGGAGTGGTAATTGACATTATTCCGAATGGAAATGCCTCGGCTCGCCAATCCGAAAATTATTTCGTTTTCGGTTTCGGCAAAACTGTCGGGAACACATTGAAGCGTAACATCAAATGTGTTCCTTACGTATGATACAAAATTTCTGGCAGCGGTCTTATATTTCGGTTCGTTTTTTTGGTCCTTGTAAACGACAGTAAATTCAGAAAGTTCAACGCCGTTGATGACAGGCATTTTTATTTCCTTTGTCGATTCTTCAACCGATTCGCCGGAACTGTTTTCGGCATCATTATTCGAACACGCCGCGAAAGACAACGGCAATATCATACACAACATAAGTAGGCTTAATATTCTCTTTTTCATAACAAACTCCGTTAAAAATTCATTTGATTCTTCAATTATTTTATAACAAAAGCCTTCTTTTGTCAACCAAAAAAGGTCATCTGTTAGATGACCTTTTTCTTTTAAAGATATTTCCTTATTTGACGCGCCAAATCATCTTCAAGCGTTATCAGTCTATTTGCAAATCCCTTTGAAACATCGTCTGCGGCTGAATATTGGTTAAGATATCTATGAAGCGATTTTACTCCCATATTACATCCGTCGGTAATAAGGTCGGCAACCGTCTTATCAGAGTCGTCCAGCGCCATTTTTACATTTGTCTTTATCCAAGACATACCTTTTGCGGCAGGAGCAGGTTCTTTCCCCTTGTCACAATTCTCGTCAAGTTTAGTCTTTATCTCCGACAGCAAAACCTCGTGTTGATTGCGGCAATCGGTAAGGCTTCGTCTTAACCCGTCTGACTTTACGTCGGGAAGCACCTCGTTAATCGAAGAAACACCCATTTTTACACCCGCGTCACATTCTCGAAGCAGTTTTAAAGTATCGTTTTCGTGCATGTTTATCCTCCTGTTGTTTTTTCTTATTATGCCCATTTCTTTGAATAAAATAACAAACTGTCACAATAAAAAAGACGGTGCAAAAGCACCGTCTTCATGCATCTTATTCGAGAGTGTAGGAGATTATTCGTCGTCTTCTTCGCCGATATTTATTACCGTACGAGGAGTGATATCTCCGGCCTTGGTCAAAGCGATCTTGGTAAGCATCGGTCCGACAAGTTCGTATATAAGAACCGCAAAAAGCGTAATGTTACGCACAAGAGTACCTGCGCCCGAACCAAGTTCGGCAGCGACAATGACAGACATGCCCAAAGCAACACCCGCTTGAGGGAAAAGCGTAATACCAAGGTACTTAACTATCGGAGAATCGCATTTCGTGAACCTTGCGCTCCAACCCGCACCATAGTATTTGCCGAGCGCACGGGTAAGGATATAAACTACGCCGACAAGAATTATTATCGGGTCGCCAAACACCGAGAATTCCAATTCCGCGCCCGAAAGAACGAAGAACAGAAGGAACAGCGGTGCGGTCCATTTATCGGTTTTGCCCATAATTTCTTCGGAAAAATCACACATGTTGCAGAATATCGTTCCGAGCATCATGCAAACGAGCAAAGAAGAAAATCCTATGTGTACGCCGAATACTTCGAATTTAAGCATCGAAAGCGCAACAGCCATTATAACAAAAGTAATAGAAAGGGTAAGGCGTTTGCTGTTTGAATTAAAGAACTTTTCGGCAGTCGAGAAAAGTACGCCCAAGACAACACCGAGCAATAGCGACATAACTACTTCAAGCAACGGCTCAACAAGTACCGATGTCAAACTCATGCCGTCTGTACTGCTTACCGATTTTGCAACACCGAGCGAAATTGCAAAAACAACCAAACCTACCGCGTCGTCAATAGCAACTACGGGAAGAAGTATGTCGGTGAGTTTGCCTTTTGCTTTATACTGACGTACAACCATTAGCGTTGCGGCGGGAGCGGTCGCGGTAGCGATTGCGCCGAGAACGATAGCGGCTTCAAGCGGAAGTTTATCCGGCATAAAATGATGGATCGCAATAAGTGCAACATCAACTACGATAGTTGCAACAATCGCCTGAAAGATACCTATAATCGTTGCCTGTTTACCGATCGCCTTTAATTGCGACAAACGGAATTCGTTACCGATCGCAAAAGCGATAAAGCCCAAAGCAACGTCACAAAGTATCTCATAATCTTTAACGTTTTCGGTCGAAACAAAGCCTAAACCCGGTACGCCCAGCAAACCGAGGCAGTACGGGCCAACCAATATACCTGCGATAAGATAACCTGTTACGGCAGGTAGTTTTAGTTTTTTCACAAGACGCGACAACAGCAAACCTGCCGTCATTGCTATACCTATAGCCAACAATGTAGATTCCATATAATATACACCTTACTTTATAATCTCATTTCAAGCGTTGATGATAACACATTACAACCGTTTTTTCAAGCATTTTCGACGAATTAGCGATTTTTCTAAAATAAACACAGTATCTGCAAACCAAAACAAGAAAAAATACACAAAATGACAAAAAAATCGTCGTAAGTAATAACCCTACGACGATAATATTTTATGCAATATCAGAAAATTCGGCGAATAAAAACCTTTTGTTTTGGTTTTCTCAAATCAAGGAATGTCCTCTACTACCTTTTCGGGAGGCGTATCAAGCATTTCGGGGTCGCGAATAATACTGTGCAAATAACGAAGTGACACCGAATAAGCGTGACCGTCGGCGATTCGTTCATCACAGGTGACGGTATAGTCCATATAGGTATGCTTTTCAACCGAGCCGTCTTTCTTGACTTCGTATTTATTGTAGCGTTTGCCGAACGCAAAAAACAGTGGAATATTACCGAAATTGTAAAGATGATGATAAACCGGAGGAATACCTAACGACGCAAGCGAGGTTACAACCATACTTCCGTGGAACGGTGAAACCTTAACCAAATCTTTCGGCATGATTCCGTAAAAATCAAGCACCCTCAACACCCAAGCGATGAAACGCATTATGAAACGCGGAAGTTTGCACAGAATCTTAACTACGTCGTCGAAATCGCTATCTTCGTTCAAGGCTTCTTCGATGGTCGCATTGGTGGTTTTATAAACCTCCTCGGCGGTAGCATCGGGTTCGAAATTCAACTTTATTACCGTATCGTCGGCATTAAGTTTCATTTCTTTTTTGATCGTCATTGCGATTTCAATATCATTACGGGCATATATTCTTAAACCGCGTATAAATCGGTTCATTTCGGGATGTTGAGAGTACATTCTTACGAAAGCGGCAAGAAAAACATGCATGATACTGAAATCTTTCATGCCCTGTTCGCGTTTTTTCTTTATATATTCCTCGGCAACGCCGATATCAAGCGTACCCGAAAAATAGTTCATTGATTCGTTGCGCTGCTGCATCAAATATATTCCGACATAATGCATCGGATCGAGAGAGCGGACACGTCTGCCCTCTTTTTTCTTTTTTTTACTTTTTATTTCTTTTTCCGACACGAACGTGCCTCCTTTACCTAAAGATCAACAGTATTCTACCACATATTCTCTGTTTTTGCAACCATTAAGATACTTGAAAAAAATAACCGTATATGATATATTACATATAACACAAAAGGCACGGTTAAAGAAAGTAATGCTATGAAAATTTTATCTTTCGGAGAAATCCTTTGGGATGTATTTCCCGATGACAAAAAAATCGGCGGTGCTCCGTTCAATTTCGCGGCACATTGTGCAAAATTGGGCGCAGAAAGTTATCTCGTTTCTGCCGTAGGCATGGACGAAAACGGACAAGAGGCATTAAACGAAGCAAAACGTTTAGGAATCAAATGCGATTATATCGCAACCGAACGAAAATACAAAACAGGAATTTGCGAGGTTAGTCTTAACAACGGTAAACCCACATATGACATAGTGCGCGACGTGGCTTATGACCATATTTCGGAAATATTGCCAAGCGGTCATTTTGATGCTCTTTATTTCGGCACACTTGCCTTGCGTTCCCCCGATTCGAGGCGTTGTTTTGAAAAGATCTTAAAATACACAAAGCGAAACGAAGTGTTTTTCGACGTTAACTTCAGAGGCGACTTCTACACACGCGAACTGGTAAACACCCTTATGCGAGAAACAACGATTCTGAAAATAAACGACGAGGAAATAGGCTTTTTTGGCAAGAAAGGCGAAGTAAACACCTGCCTTGAACTAAGCAAGAACTACCCGAAACTCAAATACATCTGCCTTACGCTGGGAAGCGAAGGCGCAATGATTTACGATTGCCGTGCGCGAACGATTCTTTATTCCGATAAACCAAAAGGGGACGTCGTTTCGACTGTTGGCGCAGGGGACAGTTTTGCGGCTTGTTTTCTTGTGAATCTGCTTAACAAACAGCCCGTTAGCGTTTGTCTTGACCGCGCAATAGCGTTAAGCGACTACGTCGTAACCCAATTAGGCGCAGTTCCCGATTATGACCCGAACGATTTGTTTTTATAAACGACTGTCATTTTAATAACAATCAACATATACTAAAATAGCAAGAAAACGGTTGATAAAATATAAACATTGACATTTAAAACGGCTTGTTATAAAATATTCGTATGACAAATTTAAAAAGTAATTAAAAGGAGTTTTTACAATGTACACAGCAAAATACGAAGAACTTCCCAAATTGGTCAAAATCATCATTCAAGTTTTCCTCGGTTCGCTCATCGGCGGCGTTTACCGCATCGTTCGTTTTCTTGAAACCAAGAATATTTTAACCCTTATTGCAGGCATCTTGAATTTTGTCGGTCTCGGTTTGATCTTTTGGATTATCGACTTAATAACCGAAATCGTCAGCAACAGAATCACAGTTTTCGCTCAATAAAAAACAGCCAAAGCAAACCGCGCAAACAGCGCGGTTTTTCTTTGTTTTTCAGAGGGTTTGTTGTTGACTTTATACGCTTTGGGTGGTACAATAATACTGAATAATTATATGGGGCGTAAATAATGGGAAAAGCATTGATTTTCGACGGAAACAGCATATTGAATCGAGCGTTTTACGGGGTTCGTCCGTTAAGCGCACCCGACGGTCTGCCAACGAATGCACTTTTCGGATTTGTCGGCATGATAAACAAAGCGTTTTCCCAAATAGGCGGCAAACCGAGTTATGCGGCTATCGCCTTTGATCTTAAAGATAAAACCTTCCGTCACAAGGCATGTGACAGTTACAAAGCAACGCGCAAACCGATGCCCGACGACCTTGCGCTTCAACTTCCCTTCGCTCACGAAATTGCTTCGGCGTTGGGGCTTAACGTTATTGAGATTTCGGGATACGAAGCCGATGACATTCTCGGTACGCTTTCATACGAGTTTTCCAAAATGGGCGAACACACATTTATCGTAACGGGCGACAGGGACAGTTTTCAACTTATCAACGATAACGTCACCGTTTTGCTTACCGCGAATGATGATACCAAAATCACAACACCCGTAGAAATTAAGGAAAAATACGGTGTCGAACCCAAAAAACTTATAGATATCAAGGCAATAATGGGCGACAGTTCCGATAATATCACAGGCGTCCCCGGAATAGGCGAAAAGGGCGCTATAAAACTAATAACCGAATACGGTTCGCTCGACGGTGTTTATGAAAACGTCGATTCCATTTCGGGAAGCATCGGCAACAAACTCCGCGACGGCAAAGAAAGCGCATATATGTCGCGTTTCCTTGCTGAGATAAAACTCGACGTTCCGCTGGGTTGCGAACTTGACGACTGTGTTTATAACGGTCACGACGTTTTGAAACTTCGTGAACTTTATACAAGATTCGGATTCAGACAGTTTCTTGAAAAACTCGATGCGACCGCGACTGACGTTACAGAGATAGACGAAACGGTTTTGCCGATAACCGAACTCCCCTCTCTAAACGGACAAACGGTTTATCTCCATTATGACGGAAACGAATTGGCAATTTACCACGATTCAAAAATATATAAAGGCGACGCAGAATATGCAATAAAACTTGCAACCGACTGCGAAAACGCTATCTGTTGGTCGTCAAAAGAGATTTTGCATCTTGCGAAAAACAACAATGTTGAATTCAAAACGATGCCGACCGACATTTCGCTACTTGCCTACGTTTGTTCCCCAACCGACAACGGCGTAACGTTCGGAAAAGCGGTCTTGGACAATTTAGGAGTTTCGTCAAGCGAAGTAAGGGTTTCGCTTTTGCCCGATTTGTATGATAAATTAAACGCAAAACTTACAGACGGTTTAAAAGCGCTTTATCAAAATATAGAACTTCCTCTTGCATCGCTTCTTTGCGATATGGAACACCTTGGATTCAAAGTCGACGAAAACGCGCTTGATTCGTTCGGAGAACAACTTGACAAATCAATCGCGCAGGAAGAAGAAGCGATCTGGTCGTATGCCGGTGAAAAATTCAATATCAATTCCACAAAGCAACTTGGCAACATTCTGTTCGACAAACTCATGCTGCCTCATTACCGCAAAACGAAAAGCGGTTATTCCACCGAAGTTTCGGTTTTGGAAAAACTTATAAATTATCACCCGATAATAGAACTTATCCTTGATTACCGAAAAGACGCCAAACTCAAAAACACCTATTGCGACGGACTATCAAAACAGATATCCGACGACGGCAGAATACACACAACCTTTAAACAAACACAAACGCTTACAGGTCGTCTGTCCTCCGCCGAGCCGAATCTCCAAAACATTCCCGTTCGGAGCGAAAAAGGCAAGGAATTGCGCAAATTCTTTGTTGCGGGTGACGGAAACATTTTGATAGATGCCGATTACAGCCAGATCGAACTTCGTGTACTCGCTCACGTCGCAGGTGATCAAACGCTTATAAACGCATTTATCAACGGCGAGGATATCCACGCCGTAACGGCAAGTCAGGTTTTCGGTGTTCCTATAGAATCGGTAACAAGCGAAATGCGCAAACGCGCAAAAGCGGTCAACTTCGGCATAATTTACGGTATCGGCGATTATTCGCTTTCGCAAGATCTTAAAATACCCAAGAAAACTGCGGCTGAATATATAGAAAACTATCTTGCCAAATATCCCGACGTACGCGATTATCTCGATTCCACAAAACGGTTCGCGCGTGAAAACGGATATGTAGAAACCATGTTCGGCAGAAGAAGATATATCCCCGAAATAAACGGGAGCAACAAGAATCTTCAAGCATTCGGTGAACGTGTCGCAATGAATACTCCTATTCAAGGCGCGGCGGCAGACCTTATAAAAATCGCCATGATACGCACCGACAGAATGCTTAAAGAGGCAGGACTTAAAGCAAGACTCATATTACAGATACACGACGAACTGATAATAGAATCGCCTATTGAAGAAGCGGAAAAGGCAGAGCAAATACTGCGCGAGGCTATGCAGGGCGCGGCAAAATTAGCAGTGCCGCTTCAGGTCGATATAGGCAAAGGCAAAAGTTGGTACGACGCGAAAGATTAATCAAAAAACGATAACAATTATGAGGAAATAAAGATATGGAACTTAAAAATCTTAACGGCAGAAAAGTACGTGAATTACTTGTATATCCCGACTATACCGACAGAGAACTTTCGGGCAAACTCACAGGCGGCAATTACAGCGAAGGATTGGCGTCTATTTCCGCAGTTATGAAAGAGGGCGGTCACGACGTAAAGTTGATGCACCTTCTCTATCTTCACAGCGAAACCGAATTCAAGGAAAAACTAAAAAGTATGGGTGAATTCGACATCGTCGGATTTTCTATCCGTACCACCGCTTTCCCCGACTGTCAGGAATATATAAAATGGACAAAAGAGGTATATCCCGATATTCTTGTCACCTGCGGAAGTTACCACTGTACACTTGCGCCCGAAGAAGTTATTGCTGTCGAGGGAGTTGATGCAATAACCATCGGTGACGGCGAATATCAGGCGCTTGAACTTGCCGACAAGATGAGCGCGGGTGAGGATTACACAAATATTCTCAGCATGTGGTTCAAAATGCCCGACGGCACTATAAAACGCAACCCCGTTGCTCCGCTTTTTGAAGACCTTGACAGACTTCCTATCCCCGATTTTGAACTTTTCGACTACGACAACCTCGACAGCGTCAAGGTTGGTACCGCTATCGTTATGATGAGCAGAGGCTGCCGCTACAACTGCACCTATTGCGGTAACTCGCAGTTTAGAAACGTATACCCTAACAAAAAGATTTACTCTCGTTTCCGTTCTCCTCAAAACGGAATATTGTATCTAAAAACACTTCTTGCAAAGCATCCTCAAATCAAGGTTATTAACTTCCGCGATGCTATTTTTAACATGATTCCCGAATGGTTCGATGAATTTATCGAACTTTACACAAAAGAAATTCATCTTCCCTTCACGGGAAATATCCGTTTCGATATCCTTACCGAGGATACCGTTCGCCGTATGAAAGAGGCTGGTTGCTATACCATTGATATGGGACTTGAAAGCGGCGATCAGGAAATGAGATTCAAGTATCTCAAGCGTTACATGACCGACGAAATGATCATCAACTGCAGTAAGTGGTTCCACAAGTACGGCATTGCGCAGTTGACTTACAATATAATCGGTTTACCGTATGAGGATAAATACCGTGCGCTTAAAACCATTAAACTTAATGCAAAAGCAGGTGCGGACAGAGTTATCCCCAACATTTTCTATCCTTACCCCGGCACAAAACTTTACGATATCGCTATGGAAGGCGGTTTCATTCCCGAAGGCGGCGTTTCGCCCGATGCGCGTGTTCCGCTTGTTCAGCCTCAATTCCCCGAACACGAGGTTCTTTATCTCCAGGCATATTTTGCACATTTCGTTCGCCGCTATAAATGGGCGTATGCTATGCCCGAATGGCTCGGCAAACCTTATGAAAAATGGCTCGATGTCAGAGCAACAGGCAAATACGTTCCTTACAAATTCCTTGTCAAGTTGCATGACGGATATGCAAAGGTCCGTAACGGATTAAAGAATATCCTCATCGACCACTTGCCGAAGGTTTACATGAAACTCCGTATGTTAAAGCACCGTAAAAAGGCTAAGGCATAATTGATATGGCAGGGATACTTTATATAGTTCCGACCCCTATCGGAAACATGGGCGATATGACCGAACGTGCCAAAGAAACGCTAAAAAGCGTTGATTTTGTCGCTGCAGAGGATACTCGCGTAGGCGGTAAGTTACTTATGCTTTTGGGCATAAAAAAGCCGCTTGTGAGTTACCACGAACACACCTCGCGCAATATTTCCGATTCTATAATCGAACGCATACTCTCGGGCGAAAATTGCGCGCTTATAACCGACGCAGGTACACCTGCCGTCAGCGACCCCGGTGAGAAATTGGTTCTCGCCTGTTCGGAAGCGGGTATACCCGTTTGCGCTTTACCGGGTGCGTGTGCTGCAATAACCGCTATCTCGGCTTCGGGATTGCCGTCGCGCAGATTCTGCTTTGAGGGATTCCTTCCCGAAAACAAGCGCGAACGTAAAGAACGGATAGACGAATTATCGCGCGAGAAACGCACGTTTATACTTTATATTTCTCCGCATGATGCCGAAAGTTATCTTTTGGAACTTGCCGCCGCGTTAAAAGACAGAAGATGCGTACTTGCCAAAGAACTCACCAAACTGCACGAACGCTATTTCCGCGGCAGTATCGAATCGGTCTGCGAGGAATTTAAAAAACTTTCTCCGCCCGAAAAGAAGGGCGAATATGTACTTGTATGCGAGGGAATGTCCGAAGAAGAAGCGTTCTGGACAGATATGAGTATAGAAGAACACGTAGAACATTATATCTCGCTCGGACTTTCTAAAATGGACGCCTGCAAAGCCGTTTCGCGCGATAGAGGCGTCGGCAAAGGCGAGATATACAAGATAATCAACAATTAAAGGACGGATAATATGAGATCGCTTTGGATCAAAGTTATTGTGTGTTTGCTAATAATAGGTCTTATATTCCCTACTGTCTGTGCAACCGCAGAAAACGAAGTTATTTCTCTTTACATGAGTTGCAGCGGAAACGCATACCTCAACGGAGAGATCAATATTCGCATAACGGTTTCAAAGCCCACTTACGCACTCGCAGGGCTTGAGTTCATACTCGACTACGACGAGGAACATCTCTCGCCCAAACATGTCGTAAATACCGAAAACGGCAAAGAAATGGACACGCTCGTCACAACCATGCCCAACAAATGGGAACAGATGAGTTATCACTCAAGCGAGGGCGGTTTTTACCATTTTCGGTTTGCTATGCCCGACACCCAAGACTATCTTCTCGACTCGGTGGGAGATTTGGTGTTAAATATTCCGTTTAAAGTTATTAAAGCGGGTAGTTTTGATTTTGGCATAAAAAACGAAGATATTATTGCAATTCGTGCAGATAATAATTTCACGCCTATGTCGGGTGTCGGCGGAACATTGCCCGTCGTTGCATACAGCGAAGCGCAAAAATTGGCAGTTGAGTTTGTAAACGGCGATATCGCGCCCGAAAACGGTTTGTATTACGCAGATATAAAAGCAACCAACCTCGGCGATACAGGCGGCATAATCGCATTGGAATTTGTGCTTGATTACGACAAAACGGTGTTCAAGCCGACGATCACCAAAAACGATGAATCACAAATGGATATATTCATGAACGACATGCCGAACGATGCGTGGGAACAGATGTGTTCGTACGATGAAGCATCGGGCAAATATACGCTTCGGTTCGCGGCACTGCATTGTGAGTCGCTTACACAGGCAGAAGCACTTGTGTCCGGAAACTCTCTTTCGGTTTCTATACCGTTTCAAGTTATCGGAAGCGAAGGTTGTATCGGCGGACTTTCGATCCCCACCGCATCTGTCATAGCCATAAACGGCAACAACGTAATACTCGACGGAAGCGGCGACACAAAATCGGTTTCGGTCGAAAAAGGCTTCTCAACGTTTATTCCCGAACAGTTCGGCTATACAGTTAAAGACAACTGTCTAATGTATATCCGCGAAGAAACCGACGTTTCGGAATTTCTGTCTAAACTCGGCACACTTTATCTTACCGACGAAAACGGCAAACGCATAACGGACGGTTATGTTTGCACGGGATATATCCTTACCGACGGCGCTAACATAAAACTTTCTACCGTTGTAAAAGGCGACGTCGACGGAAACGGCAAGGTAAATGCCGCCGACTATATTTTGGTAAAACGCACTTGTTTGGGCAATTTCAAACCGAACACAGTTCAATTTTATTCAATGGCTATAAGCGACCAAACCAAAGTATCCGCGACTGATTACATACTGATCAAACGCCATTGTTTGGGCAATTACGATATAAACAAGGGTTGAAAAGATTTATGAAACGCTTTTTAGCAACAGTACTTGCGCTTAGTTCACTAATTCTTTTCGCGTCATGCGGAAAAGATTACCAACGCGCCGACGAATTGGCAACAAATTTTATTTCGGCATTGTTACTCCGCGATGAAACGGCAATGCTTGAATATATACATCCCGACCATGTCGAAGAAGCGATGCCCAACGACGAGTTTTATGAAACGCTCGAAACACAATTTTTAACCGTAGGGCACGAACTTACAAACCTAAGCGGTGTGGGAAAAGCCAAAATCGAAGGCATGAGCAATACCATGAGATGTACCTATATTGCACGTGTGAACGAACTTTTCTATACGGTAGAGTTGATCATACTTGATGACAAAAACGGTTACGGTGTCGTTTCTACGGTTATGATGCTCAACACCGAACTCGACTATTATTATCACGAATCCGAATAGGGTGGCTAAATGAAAAGAACGCTTTTGCAAACACTTAAAAATTATGGAATCGTCACCGTCGGCAGTATTTTATTCGCCGCAGGTGTTGCGCTTTTTCTCGACCCTAACGAACTCGCTTCGGGCGGCATTTCGGGTATCGCGATAATTTTAGGCGGCATTACAGATATTCTTCCTACGGGTACGTGGGTTATCATTTTCAACATTCCCATTATGATCGCAGGTGTGTGGAAACTCGGCGCAAAAATACTTTTGCCGACCTTTTATTCGTTGGGATTAAGTTCCTTGGCGATGAACCTTTTTGAAATGTACGTTCCTACAATCACCTATAACCCGCTACTTGCCTGTGTAGGCGGCGGTGTACTTGTTTCGGCAGGCATCGGTCTTGTCTTCAAAGGCGGCGCTACAACGGGCGGAAGCGATATTATCGTAAAATTACTTCGTTTGAAATTCCGTCATATCTCCACGGGTGCGATATTCCTTTTTATGGACGGAGTTATATGTCTTACTTCGGGGTTCGTTTTCGGAGATATCGACAAAGCGCTTTACGCAGGTATAGGTGTGTTTATCCAAATGGCGGTTCTTAATACCGTGCTTTACGGCTCTGACGAAGCAAGAATGGTTTATATAATCAGCCAACGCGAAGATATAATCGCAAAACGGCTGCTTGAAGAACTCGAAGCAGGTGCAACCTATCTTTACGGCAACGGCGTTTACACGGGTAATGACAAGAAGGTTTTGATGTGCGTATTAAAAATGCGTTCGCTTCCCCGTGCACGTGAGATAGTTCGTCAAGAGGATTGCGATGCATTTATGATAGTGACAAAAGCGACAAGCGTATTTGGCGAAGGTTTCAAAAGCCACGTTGAGGAAGATTTATGATACGCGAAGTTATTACTCCGCTTATATCGGTCTGCGATTCGCTGTCTACCGAGGAAAAACCGATATTCCTATACGGAATGGGCAACGGCGCGGAGAAAATATATTCTTACCTTAATGAAAACGGCATACAAATAAAAGGTGTCGTCGCTTCGGACGGGTTTGTACGCGGTCAGGAGTTTTTAGGGCACAGGGTTATTTCTATCTCGGACGCTATCAACAAATTCGGTTCGCTTTGCCTTGTGTTATGCTTTGGGTTAGAGGGCGAAAAATCCCACTTTTTGAAAGATTTGGCAAAAGAACACCGTATCGTTTCGCCAAACCTACCCGTTTTCGGCGAGGGCGCTTGTGATAAGAAGTTTATACTCGAAAATGCCGATAAGTTCGAACGCGTTTACGAAATGCTGTCCGACCGGGAATCAAAAGATATATATCTGAATATTTTGAAATATAATGTTACGGGTGACATATCTTATCTCGATTTCGGAAATGAGTTTTTAACACCCGAAAGTTTTTACAAACACAATGCGCGTCATATAGATATCGGCGCATACGACGGCGACACAGTTTTGGAGTTTGTGTCGCACAGCGACAGTTATAAAGACATCGTCGCGTTCGAACCCGACGGAGTGACATACCGTAAATTTCTTGCCAATACGGCAAATATACGCGATTGTGTCGGTATTAATTCCGCAGTAGGTCAAAAAAACGGCAAAATCCGATTCGCATCGGGTTCGGGACGCGCCTCGCACGGTGACGAGAACGGAAGTTTTATAGACTGCGTATCGGTTGACGAGTATTGCGGGTTCTTAAATATCGCATCAAAAAGTGATACAGTAGGAAGTATAAAAATCGATGCCGAGGGCATGGACGAAGAAGTTATCTGCGGCGCTGTAAACACCATATACTGTTGCAAACCAAATATATCCGTTGCACTTTACCACCGTGCGGAAGATATTATAGAGATTCCGTTATTATTAAGAAAACACAACCACAAATATAAATTTCACCTACGAAAAAAAGAATATGTACCTGCATGGGACATATTCCTTTACGCAATACAAGAATAATTTTCAAGAGGGGTTGTATATGGGTTTTAAAGAAGTAAATCCCGAAACACTTTCGACAGAGGTGTTCTCCGATATCGGCAAAAAATGGATGCTTATAAGCGCAGCAAAGCGCGACGGCAGTATTAATACCATGACCGCAAGTTGGGGCGCTTTAGGCGTACTTTGGAACAAGAACGTTTTTATATGTTTCGTCCGTCCTCAACGCTTTACTCATGAATTTACCGAAGAAAGCGACAGAATATCCATTTCGTTTTTCGGCGAAGAACATCGCGACGCATTAAAACTTTGCGGAACTAAAAGCGGAAGAGATTGCGATAAGATTTCGCTTGCCAACATAACTCCGTTTAACAACAACGGCGACGTAGGTTTTTACGAAGCAGAAAGAATCATCTACGGCAAAAAGATTTACGCAGGAAAATTAGACCCCAAAGCGTTTTTATCCGATGATATAGAAAAACATTACAACGGCGATTATCATACCGTTTATATTTGCGAAATAGAAAAGATAGAAGAAAAGGAATAAACGATCATGCTGGTTAGTGAGTTTATCCAAAGAATCAATAGCGGATACTGGGATAAAACTATCAATGCGCTTTATCCCACAAAGGACATTGCTAACCGAAAAGCACGTATTCTGAAACTCGCCAACGAATTTCTCGAATTCTACGGCGACATGGACGTATGCCTATTCTCTGTGCCCGGCAGAACCGAACTTTCCGGCAACCACACCGACCACAACAACGGCTGCGTTCTTGCCGCATCGGTTGATATAGATATCCTCGCTATTGCCGCAAAAATCGAAGGGTGTAACGTCAAAATAAAATCGACATACTACCGCGAAGACGTTATAAATATTTCTTCCCCCTCTCCCGACAAAGTCCGCAAAGGCAGTTCTGCCGCCATAATTACAGGCATAGCAGACTATTTTAATAAGAACGGATACGAAGTCGGCGGCTTTTGTGTCTATACCACAAGCGAAGTCATGACAGGGTCGGGATTATCTTCCTCGGCGGCTTTTGAGGTTTTGTGCGCTCGTATTATGTCGGAGTTCTACAACGACGGCAAAGTTCCGTCCATCGAACTTGCAAAAGCAGGTAAACATGCCGAAAAAGAGTTTTTCGGAAAGCCCTGCGGACTAATGGACCAAGTCGCATGTGCGTTTGGCGGCTGTCTTTCTATGGATTTCGAAGATGATTCTAATCCTATAATAGAAAAAATAGATTTAGATATAGCAACATACGGCTATAACCTCTGCATAGTAAACACGGGCGTCAGCCATTCTTCGCTTGCCGACGAATATGCATCTGTCGCTAACGAAATGCATTCGGTTGCGACTCTTATGGGAAAACCCTCACTACGTTCCTGCGACGAAAGCGATTTTATGAACAGAATACGCTATCTACGTTCGCTTGTCGGCGACAGAGCGATTATGCGTACTATGCACTATTTTGCCGAAAATCGCAGAGTTGATATGCAAAAAGACGCGCTTAAAACGGGCGATTTTGACAGATATCTTGAATTGGTGAAGCAATCGGGAGATTCTTCGTTTAAATTCCTGCAAAACGTGTATGCCAACCGCGACGTCAATGCACAAGGGCTCTCACTTGCTCTTGCAATTACCGAGCGTTTCGGTGCTGTCTGCCGTGTTCACGGCGGCGGTTTTGCGGGAACGGTTCAGGCATATATAAAAACAGACGACGTTCAGAGTTATAAAGAAATTATCGAATCGGTATTCGGCAAATCCTCATGCAACGTATACACCGTACGCCCCTACGGTGCCGTTTCGGTTACAGAAAATGAAATTAAAGGTTGACCTGCCAATAAATGGACAAAGCGAAAATTTACACGCTTTTTTCCTCCTCAAAGGGAAATTGCAGTTATATTAAATACGGCAAAGATGAAATTTTGATAGATTGCGGTGTTTCTGCGCGTTCGATAGAAAACACGCTCAAACAACTTGACACGAGTCTTTCAAATATAACCGCTATTTTTATCACGCATGAACACAGCGACCATATCAGAGGTATAAATACCATAACCAAGTATTTCAAAATACCCGTATATGCGCCCGAGAAAAGTTGTGCTTACATATCTCAACACATGCCGTCATATAAGAATCCGATCGAACTTATTTCGGGCAAAGCAGTTGAACTGAAAGATACGGCACTTTGTCCTATCGCCACACCGCACGATGCGCAGGGCAGCGTCGGGTTCCGTATTCGCACAGGCGACGAGAAAGTGGGATACTTTACCGACATCGGGCATCTTTCCGAGGGCGTACTTCGCGGTCTTTCGGGCTGTAAGCGCGTAATTATCGAATCAAACCACGATATTGAAATGCTCAAAAACGGAAGTTACCCTTACCCGCTCAAACAACGCATTTTGGGTGAATTCGGGCATCTGTCCAACACGCTTTGTGCCAAACTTCTTCCCCACCTTGTGCGCCACGGATGCGAGTCGTTTATTCTTGCGCACTTGAGCGAGGAAAATAACCGTCCCGAAATCGCGTATAACGAAAGTCTTGCGTCGCTTAACGCAAACGGTTTTTGTGTTAATATCGACGTAGAAGATTCCGTAAGATTAGCAGTCGCACCCACTTGCGGCATTGCCGAATTGATATAAAAAGTGCTGTCACAACTTGTTTTTTGCGACAGCACTTTTTTATTTCTTTTTTATATCGTGTCTTATCATACCGATAACGATAGACACCATTGCCAGAATTTCGCAGATGATACCGCCCACCGCCACATTATAGATGTTATAAATTAGCCATGAAGGCGAACTGACAAGCCCCAACCTTCTTATGGTTTTTGCTTCTGACAGATAAAATCCGATACCCGAAGCAACCATACCGATAATCGGCAAGAATTCTATAACAAAATTAATAAACGTCGGTTCTTTTCCGAATACCGCAAAAGTGAGTATATATGACACAAGATACATGGCATTAAAAAAATGCACCCATATTATCTTATCCGCATGGAACTTTTCTTTGTTCGCGAAAACTATCGCACGGAACGCACCCAAAAGATTCAAGAAACCACCGACCGTTGCGCCGATCATAAACATATTAACAGCAAAAAGCGACGCTCCGAAAAACTGCATTATTATGATATTTCGTTGAACCTTTTGTTGAAACGAAAGTATATTTAATGTCATTGCGACATTGCCTATCGACTGTGCGATAATTTCGTAGGTATCCATATCTGTTCTCCTTTTTCTTCTCGCGGTATTTTACCATATAAAAAAACAAAATGCAATATACTTGCGTATCGCAAAAATATTTGTTATACTAACAACATCAGAGGTGACGCAGATGAATTATGAACAATTACCCAAAGATATAGTGGATCGTATCGTTAATGACATAAAAAACAACACTCGTCCGAATATGGCTTTTGACGATGAAAATGCATTACGTCGCGATATGGCGCA
>JAZRUR010000037.1:0-12943 GCA_045652625.1 Eubacteriales bacterium
TCTTTATTTATAACAAAATTGTTTCTTCCCTGTTCAAAGGTGATACCGTAAACCTGTTTATGTTCGATTTCGGCAGGTACGTAGTTGGGGTCGATCTTAACGATATTATATCCGCCCTTACGTTTGGACTTAAGTATCTCAAGTGCTTCGGGTTCATAACCGGGGGCGATGATACCGTCGGAAACCTCACGCGCGATCATCTTTGCAGTTGTAACGTCGCAAACATCGGAGAGCGCAACCCAGTCGCCGAACGAACACATTCTGTCGGTACCTCTTGCACGTGCATAAGCACAAGCGAGGGGCGATTCGTCCAAGCCTTCGATATCGTCTACAAAACAAGCCTTTTTGAGTTTATCCGAAAGAGGAACACCGACAGCCGCAGAAGTGGGGCTGACGTGTTTGAAAGAAGTAACCGCGGGCATACCGAGTGCTTCTTTAAGTTCCTTTACAAGTTGCCAAGAGTTAAAAGCATCCAAAAAGTTTATAAAACCCGGTCTGCCGTTTAATATTTCGATAGGAAGTTCACTTCCGTCATGCATGAATATTTTTGCAGGTTTTTGGTTGGGGTTGCAACCGTATTTAAGTTCAAATTCTTTCATTTTCGGTCATTCCTTATTTATTCTTATTGATGATTATATCGGTAGGTTTGCTTCCGTCAAGAGGTACAGAGCGAACGAAAAGCGAAACCTTATTATCTTCGTTAAGGTTGTTCCATACGATATCGGCAAGTTCTTCCGCGGTATTGGGAAGTGCTACTTCCTCGGGTTCGCCGTAGAACGACGGAATGGGGTTGCCGTCGCACTTATATGTATGGATAAAATGTCCTATGCCGTCAAGCGGATTATAACTGTAAAAATAACGTTGGCAGGCAGAGGGGTCGCCGTTATTGCTCTTTAAGATAGAGAGTTTATAGTGAAAGGTGTTTTCGGGAGCATAGTAGAGAATACCCGAAATTCTGGGGGTAAAGTTGGGCGCATCAGGCTCGAACTCACGGGTATGGAGTGCTTTCTCGAAAGAAAAACCGTCTTCGCCGTGTTCTTTTATATAATCATAAACCGTATTCGTTTGGTCGCCGTTGGTGATTATATCGGTGCTACCGATTTTAAGGTAGGGGTTATATATGATAAGGCTGGGGTCTTCGAGTTTAGACTCGTCAAACGCCTTGGTACGCATACCGCCATCAAACATTTCAAATATACGGTTACGCGAGTTTGCGCTTCTGCCCATTATAAAATAAGCAATCATTGCATTTTTGCCGTCGGCAGATTTACCTACAACTATGCCTCTGCCGGGATAGGAATTTTCGGATAAAAGTGTTTTCAAATCATACAATGCCATATTTTTATACCTTATCTTTCTTTAATTATATCTTTACAAACCTTTTCGACCGCTTGGGGAAGTATCTTCCATTCCGCCTGTTCCATTACGCGTTTTTGCAATACTTCGGGGGTGTCGCCCTCTAAAATATCCACTGCTTTTTGCATAATTATCTCGCCGCCGTCGGGTATCTCATTTACGAAATGAACCGTCGCGCCTGTAACCTTTACACCGTATTCAAGCGCAGATTCATGAACCTTCAAGCCGTAAAAGCCTTTTCCGCAAAAAGACGGAATAAGCGACGGATGAACATTTATTATACGTTTGGGGTAACTTTTTGTGAAATCCTCGCTAAGGATCGACATAAATCCTGCAAGTACGATAATATCAATACCGTTTTCTGTGAGTAGTTCTTTTATTTTATTCTCAAACGCCTCTATGCTTCCGAGTTCTTTTTTTAACACCACAGCAGAAGCGATACCTGCCCTATCTGCGCGTTCGAGTGCATAAGCGTTCGCGTTATTCGAAATTACCAACCTGATCTCGCCGTTTTTAATGACGCCTGACTTCTGAGCATCAATAAGTGCTTGAAGGTTAGTACCTCCGCCCGAAACCAAAACGGCAATTTTTACACATGATGTTGACATTTTGCTTTCCTTTCATAAAACAACAATAGGCATAGACGGTTTTTGACCGCCTATGTCATTGTTTCAGCATATATTAGCAAATAGTTATTTTTTCTTCAGACTCGATAATTTCGCCTATAACGTACGCATCAATACCGTTAGTCTTTAAAACGTCGATCGCTTTTTCAACTTCTTCTTTGGGAACAACTATGCTCATACCGACACCCATGTTGAAGGTATTGAACATGTCGCGTTCGCTTATATTGCCTGTCTTAGCAATAAGGTCGAATATAGGAAGCACTTTAACTGCACTTCTGTCAATCTTAGCGCCCAAACCGTCGGGGATACTTCTCGGAATATTTTCGTAAAATCCGCCGCCGGTGATATGAGAAATGCCCTTCACATCAACCTGTTCGATAAGTGCAAGAACGGGTTTAACATAAATCTTGGTAGGTACTAAAAGCGTTTCTGCTATTGTAGCACCGCCAAGGTCCGCGTTAGGCTTATAAAGTTCAGGATTATTGTTATCAATATCGAAAACCTTACGGCACAAACTAAATCCGTTAGAGTGTATACCGGTAGAGGGCAACGCGATAACAACGTCACCTGCGGACATTCTCTTATTATCTATTACTTTCTTCTTATCGACAACGCCTACCGTGAAACCTGCAAGGTCATATTCGTCAACAGTCATCATACCGGGGTGTTCTGCGGTTTCGCCGCCTATGAGTGCCGCGCCCGACTGAACACAGCCCTCGGCAACACCTGCAACAAGTTCCGCGATTCTTTCGGGAACGTTCTTGCCACATGCGATATAGTCGAGGAAGAACAAGGGCTTTGCGCCGACGCAGACAACGTCGTTTACACACATTGCCACACAGTCGATACCGATTGTATCATGTTTATCCATAAGGATAGCGAGTTTTAATTTAGTACCTACGCCGTCGGTGCCCGATACAAGAACGGGTTCTTCCATTCCTGCGATATTCAAGCCGAAGCATCCGCCAAAACCGCCGACATCGTCCAAACAGCCGTCGTTTCTGGTACGTGCTATATGTTTTTTCATAAGTTCAACAGCCTTGTAACCGGCAGTTATATCAACACCTGCTGCTGCGTAACTTTCAGATCTAGATTGATTATGCATAATTTTCTATTCCTTTCCACTCCAACAATAGGTACAAAGTTTGCTTTTATCTATACCGATCGCTTCGATTATTCCCTCAAGAGATTGGAATTCGAGCGATGCAAATCCCAGTTTTTCGCAGATCGCTTTTCTGAACTTCTTACCTCTTTCGGTAGAGGAATCACTATATTCCTCGATATACTTAAAACCTTCCTCGCCTTCAAGTTCCATTATGATACGTCTGCCGAGCAGTTCCATATCGTCCCTATTGCGTGAAAAGTTTAGATATTTACATCCGTACATTATCGGCGGACAAGCAGAACGCATGTGAACCGCTTTCGCACCGTTTTCGTAAAGAAAATCAACCGTTTCTTTCAACTGTGTTCCGCGAACTATTGAGTCGTCCACGAAAAGAAGGCTCTTATCGGTTATAAGGTCATGAATGGGTATCTGTTTCATCTTGGCAACCTTACAACGTTCCGCCTGACGCGAGGACATAAAACTTCTCGGCCATGTGGGTGTATACTTGATGAACGGACGTGCAAACGGAACACGGCTTTTATTGGCATAACCAATTGCATGAGGTGTACCCGAATCGGGGACGCCGCCGACATAATCTATATCGTCATACTTCCCTGTTGCCATATCGGTTTCCGCCATTATCTCACCGTTTCTGTAACGCATCATTTCGACATTCACGCCCTCGTAATCCGAAGTGGAATATCCGTAATACGACCACAGGAACGAACAGATCCGCATTTCTTTACCTGCAGGTGCGAGTTGAGTCACGCTATCGCAGGTTATCTCAACTATCTCGCCCGGTCCGAGTTCTTTTTCATCTACATAGCCTAATTTTTTATAGGCAAACGATTCGAAAGAAACGCTATGGCCGTCTTCGCTCTTACCTACAAGTACAGGAATCCTACCAAGTCTATCACGTGCGGCGATTATCGAGCCGTTATCGCGAAGTATTAATATCGAAGCAGAACCGTCGATTATTTCCTGTGCATAACGGATACCTTCCACAAAGTTTCCTTTGCGGTTGATAAGCGCGGCGATAAGTTCAGTATTATTGACCGCGCCGCCCGTCATCGCATCAAAATGGTCATATCCCGACGACAAGCATTTCTCGATAAGTTCATCGGCGTTGTTTATCATACCGACAAAGCAGACCGCATACGAACCTAAATGAGAACGGATAAGCAAAGGTTGCGGTTCGGAATCGCTTATACAACCGATTGCAGAATTACCGTGCATATCCTCTAAAATATGGTCAAATTTTGTTCTGAAAGGTGAGTTCTCAATATTATGTATTACACGCTGCAAACCGATTTCTTTATCAAACGCCGCCATACCGCCTCGGCGTGTGCCGAGGTGCGAGTGGTAGTCGGTTCCGAAAAATACGTCTGCCAACGCATCGTGTTTTGATGCTACGCCAAAAAATCCGCCCATGAGTTATCCTTGCTTTCTATGAGTATGAGTTTTACGCGCATTGGCTGCGCTTATCATTTTTTACGCGAAGAAAAGTTCAGAAAGAGTCATAGGATCGATATATTCGCCGTTCTTATAAACACGCATATTGCCCGACGCGATTTCGTCGATAAGCATTACGCTACCGTCGGCGTCATAACCGAATTCGAATTTGATATCGTAAAGAACAAGTCCCTTTTCTTTAAGGTCGTCTGCAACGATTTGAGTGATTTTCTGTGTCATGGCTTTGATATCGTCATACTGCGCATCAGTCATAACACCGAGGTCTACAAGACCGTCTTTAGTTACAAGGGGGTCACCCTTTTCGTCGTTCTTAAAGGTTGTTTCAACATAAGCGGGAAGGTCTGCGCCTTCTTCGATATAGTCGCTGTAACGGCGGAAGAAACTACCTACTGCTTTATGACGGCAGATTACTTCAAGGCCTTTACCGAACACCTTTGCGGGAAGAACTTCCATTGTGGTGTTTTCAAGGTCTGCGCTTACATAATGGGTTTTTATTCCAGCCGCATTAACCTTTTCGAAGAAATATACAGACATACGGAGATTTACGTCACCGACGCCGTCGATAGTAAGTCCGACAGAATTTTCGCCCGGATCAAACACGCCGTCTTTTCCGGTGCAGTCATCTTTGAATTTTAAAAGGTAGTTACCGTTGTCAAGTGCGAATACGTCTTTGGTTTTTCCGGTGTAAACAAGTTTCATTTTTAAATCTCCTATATGTTAAATATTTTTTAATCAAAGTTTAGACATTATATCAGCGTCTTTTTCAAGAACCGCTTTTGCATCATTTGCGCGTTTTGCATCGAGTCTGTCCGCAAGTTCCTTATCCTCTACCGCAAGAATCTGTGCCGCTAAAAGTGCGGCATTTGCGCCGCCGTTTACCGCAACGGTAGCAACGGGTATTCCCGTAGGCATCTGAACGGTCGCAAGGAGTGCGTCCATGCCGTCGAAAACTGGACCTTTACAGGGAATACCGATTACAGGCAAGGTTGTATTTGCCGCAACCGCACCTGCAAGATGAGCAGCCATACCTGCGGCGGCGATTATTACGCCAAAACCATTTTTACGTGCATTGACCGAAAAGTCACGTGCCTGTTCGGGAGTACGGTGCGCAGAATAAACATGTACCTCAAACGGTATGCCGAGCGAACTGAGCATATCAGTAGCCTTTTTAATAACGGGAAGGTCGCTGTCGCTTCCCATAACGATTCCAACTTTTTTCATAGGACACTCCTTATCAAATCAAAAGGGCGCACTTACTCAAGGAGTAAATGCGCCCAGACGGTCGGCAATTATCTGAAAAAACGCGATGTTTTTCAGGTGTCTATGCTTGAAATTAAACACTCAAAAGCACAGAACAGTTCTTTGGTCCCTTGTGGTGCTCCACAATAATCCGTCAGTCGCAAAGAACTCATTAACTTACGCGAATTATTATATCATATCAGCATTTTCGTGTCAATACGCGCGAACACATTTTATGCGAATTTTAGACCAAAAAATACACTAATTTTCGATACTCGATTCACAATATGCGCAACGCAAACCGAGTTCGGTTTTTACTGCCATATTTACAAGTCCGCGTTCGGTTTGTGATATGCAACGACGGTTTAAACAAGGCTTACATTCAAGATACTTCTTGTCTTCGCCCGAAACACCGTTTTCCGCCTCGGTCAGCAACTTAAGAATAAGCGCTTTACGCATAATCTTGCCGTTTAAAACCTGTTTGAAATAACAAGCGCGAGGGTCGGAATCGACAGACACGCTTATCTCGTCTACACGGGGAAGCGGGTGGAGTATCGCCATGTCCGATTTAGCATCAACCAACTTTTCGGCGGTCAAAACATAACTGTTCTTCAGACGTTCGTATTCCGCTTGATCCTCAAAGCGTTCGCCTTGAATACGTGTCATATAAAGTATATCAAGTTCAGGCATCGCTTTTTCAAGCGAGTCTGTTTCTATACAAGGCATATTATATTTTTCGATAACTTCCCTCTTGATATAATCGGGAATAGCAAGTTCCTTAGGAGAAACAAGCACAAGTTTTATGCCCTCATAGCGCGAAAGCGCATGGATAAGCGAATGAACGGGTCTGCCGTACTTCAAGTCGCCGCAGAAACCGACGGTAAGGTTATCGAAACGTCCTTTTTCGCGGTGTATTGTCAAAAGGTCGGCAAGTGTTTGTGTCGGGTGCGCATGTCCGCCGTCACCTGCATTTATTACAGGTATGCTCGCATTGAGCGAAGCAACCATAGGTGCGCCCTCCAACGGATGACGCATAGCGATTATATCGGCATAACAACTTATAACACGTGCGGTATCAGCAACAGTTTCGCCTTTTGCTGTCGACGTATTCTTTGCGTCGGAAAATCCGATAACGCTTCCGCCGAGTTCAAGCATTGCAGATTCGAAACTCAAGCGCGTACGAGTCGACGGTTCAAAAAACAAGGTCGCCAACTTTTTGCCTTTGCACATTTCCGAATACTTTTTCGGATCGGCTATCATATCGTATGCCGTATTTATAAGTTCGTTGATCTCTTCGACAGAAAAGTCGAGGATATCTATTAAACTTCTCATATTTTTGCTCCGTTGATTGCAAGATAATTCTTGATACGTTCTACGTTTTCTTTATTACTTTCGTCTTCTTCGAGATACTCGATAATATCGTAAACATCAACTACCGAATATACGGGGAATCCGAATTCTTCGCCAACTTCAGCCATAGCAGATTTTTCGCCCTGACCCTTTTCCTTACGGTCAACCATAACAAACGTTGCGGCAACGCGCACGTTATTAAGCGAACTTAATATCGCCATGCTTTCACGGATAGCGGTACCTGCGGTAATAACGTCTTCGACGATTACCACTTCTTCGCCTTCCTTCGGAACATAACCGACAAAAACTCCGCCTTCGCCATGGTCTTTAGCCTCTTTTCTGTTAAAGAAGAAAGGCACGTCAAGTCCGTTCTTAGCAAGTGCAACAGCAGACGAAACCGCTATCGAAATACCCTTATAAGCAGGGCCGTAAAGAACGGTTTTCTTATTGCCTATTTTTTCGAGATATGCTTTTGCATAGAACTCACCGAGTTTGGATATCTGTTCACCTGTTTTTATTTCACCTGCGTTGATGAAATAGGGTATTTTTCTACCGCTTTTCGCAGTAAAATCACCGAATTTAAGCACACCTGCAGATTGCAAAAACTGAATAAACTCTCTCTTATAGCCTTCCATTAGCAAAACCTCCAAAAACAATTAATCAACAAATTCGCTTACACAGCGTTCATAAGCGGCAACGGGGTCTTCCGCCGCAGTTATAGGTCTGCCCACAACGATATAATCCGAGCCGATACGTTTTGCTTCGGCAGGTGTCATAACACGTTTTTGGTCGCCTATATCACCGTCCGCAAAGCGCACGCCGGGGGTTACGGTAATAAAATCTTTACCGCAACGGTCATGCACCTTACCTGCTTCAAGCGGCGAGCATACTACACCGTCAAGTCCTGCTTTTTTAGCGTTCTCCGCATAGTGCATAACAACTTCGTCGATAGGTGCTTTGATAAGCAGGTCGGTTTCCATGCTTTCCTGATCGGTCGAGGTAAGTTGGGTTACAGCGATAAGCAACGGACGGCTTCCGTCGGGACGGGTCAAGCCTTCAAGTGCCGCTTCCATCATTCTTACCGTGCCGCCTGCGTGGAGATTGCATATATCTACGCCGAGGTTCGAAAGCACCGACATGGATTTTTTTACGGTATTGGGAATATCGTGCAATTTCAAGTCGAGAAATATTTTGTGTCCTCTTTCCTTTATCGCGCGAACTATCGAAGGGCCTTCGGCATAATAAAGTTCCATGCCGATTTTAACAAACGGTTTTCTGCCCGTAAACTTATCAAGAAAAGCAAATGTTTGTTCCGCGCTTGAAAAATCACAAGCGATAATTACGTCCTTACCCATTGTGTGCAACTCCTATTATATCTTTCAAATTTTCTATTCTGTATTTTTCCATAACATTCGGAAGTTCCTCTACGATTGTTTTACAAGCGTAGGGGTCGACAAGGTTTTGTGCACCGACTTCAACAGCCGTAGCGCCCGCCAACATCATTTCGATAACGTCCTCAGCACTGCTCACACCGCCCATGCCTATAACGGGGACATCAACGGCAGAAGAAACCTGATACACCATTCTCAGCGCGACGGGAAAAATCGCTTTTCCCGAAAAACCGCCCATTTTATTAGCAATTACAGGCTTTTTAGTGCGCAAGTTAATACGCATACCGAGCATGGTATTTATCAAACTTATACCGTCCGCACCGGCAGACTCACAGGCTTTCGCGATAGCAACGATATCGGTAACGTTCGGGGAAAGTTTTACTATAACCGGTTTCTTGGTAACAGACTTAACAGCGCGTGTAACTTCTGCCGCCGCCTCGGGGTCTGTACCGAAACTCATTCCGCCGCCGTGAACATTAGGGCAACTGACATTCACTTCCAGCCAACCGACCTGTTCGCATTTATCCAATTTTTCGCAGGTATAGGCATAGTCCTCAACAGAAAATCCGCTGACGTTAGCCATGACCTTTTTATTAAAGAATTTACTCAACTTGGGCAATTCTTCGGATATAACCTTTTCCACACCGGGGTTTTGAAGTCCTACGGCATTTATCATACCCGATTCACACTCGGCGATTCTCGGAGTGGGATTACCGAAGCGAGGGTCTTTGGTTGTACCCTTAAACGAAAACGTACCAAGGATATTTATATCGTAAAGTTCGGCAAATTCATAGCCGTAGCCAAACGTTCCGCTTGCGGGAATAATCGGGTTATCAAGCGTTATTCCGCAAAGGTCTACATTCATTTTTGCCATAATATTTCCTCCTTTTCGAGGACAGGGCCTTCTTTACATATACGCTTATATCCCGTCACAGTCTTACACGAGCAACCCATACAAGCGCCGAATCCGCAACCCATACGTTCCTCGAAACTGTACTGTCCCGAAGTTTTAGATGCAGAATACACCGCCTTAAGCATAGGCTCGGGGCCGCAACAGAAGGTATACGTATAATCGGCGTTTTCCATAAGCGCCGTTACGAAACCTTTTGTTCCGTGGCTTCCGTCAACGGTAGTTACTCCTACTTCGCAACCGAGTTTCTTGAATTCGGATTCGTAAAACACCTCGTCTTTGGTATTAAAGCCGAGTATAACCGAAACTTTTTTGCCCTCGGCAACGAGTTTTTTTGCAAGAAGATACATGGGAGGAACACCCACGCCGCCGCCTATAAGCAAAGGCTTATCGCCCGAAAGCGAGGTGTTGTAGCCATTACCCAAGCCTGTCAACACATCAAGCGTTCCCGTCTGCATTTTGCTTAACTGTTCTGTTCCCTTACCTACCACCTTATAGATGATAGTGACAACATCGCCCTCACAGTCGCACACCGAAATGGGGCGGCGAAGGAACAGACCGTCGAGTTTAATATTTATAAACTGTCCCGATGATGTTATGGCGCTTGTATCGCCTTTTAGGCGCATACGCATAACATTATCCGTTAGTTTTACATTTTCGGTTATCTGAAACATTGATTGCTTCATATTTACCGCCTTTATGATTTATTATGAATCTATTGTCGATATGGTAAGTGTAGTTTCTTCAAGTACGTCAAGAAGAACACGTACGGTATCGAGTGCTGTGAAGATAGTTACGTTATTTTCGGTAGCGCAACGGCGTATTTCATAACCGTCGCTCACCTGATCGGGTGCGTTGATATCGCGGGTGTTGATTACATACGCGATATGGCCCTGACGGATAGATTCGGGGATTTCATCGCTTCCGTCACCGATCTTCTTAAGAACGTGGGTACGGATACCGTTGCTCTTTAAGAATTTCGCAGTGCCCTCGGTTGCCTCGATATTGAAGCCGAGGTTATAGAAACGGCGGATAAGCGGAAGCGCTTCTTCCTTATCCTTGTCTGCAACCGTTACAAAAACAGTGCCGTAATTCTGCAAATGCATACCCGATGCCTGCAAAGCCTTATAAAGCGCACGATTGAGTTTATCGTCATAGCCGATTGCCTCACCGGTCGACTTCATTTCGGGAGAAAGATATGCGTCAAGACCGCGAATCTTATTGAACGAGAACACGGGAACTTTTACGTACCAACGTTTCTTTTCGTCGGGATAAATATCGAATATCCCCTGCTCTTTCAAACTCTTACCGAGTATAACTTCAGTAGCGATATCGGCAAGGCTATATCCCGTTGCTTTAGAAAGGAACGGTACGGTACGCGAAGAACGGGGGTTAACCTCGATGATATACACGTTTTCGTCCTTATCGACGATAAACTGAATATTGAACAAGCCGATGATTCCTACACCAAGACCGAGTTTCTTTGCATACTGAAGAATGATACCCTTAACCTTATCGGAAATACTGAAAGAAGGATATACGCTTATCGAGTCACCGCTATGGACACCGGTACGTTCTACAAGTTCCATAATACCGGGGACGAACACGTCTCTGCCGTCGCAGATCGCGTCAACTTCGACTTCCTTACCCTCGATATATTTATCTACAAGTACAGGCTTGTCTACGTCGATTTCAACCGCAGTACGCAAGTATCTGCGAAGTTGTGCTTCATTAGCGACTATCTGCATCGCTCTGCCGCCGAGAACGAAACTCGGACGAACAAGAACGGGATAGCCTATATCGTTTGCGGCTGCAACACCCGCTTCGATATTGGTAACCGCTTTACCCTTAGGTTGAGGGATACCGAGCGAACTGAGCAAACTTTCGAACGCATCGCGGTTTTCGGCACGGTCGATAGCCTCGCAATCGGTACCGATTATCTTTACGCCGCGTTTCATAAGCGGTTCGGCAAGGTTGATTGCGGTCTGACCGCCGAGAGATGCGATAACGCCTATCGGTTTTTCCAACTCGATGATGTTCATAACATCTTCGGGAGTAAGCGGTTCGAAATAGAGTTTATCGGCAGTTGTATAGTCGGTAGAAACGGTTTCGGGGTTATTATTTACGATAATAGCCTCATAGCCCGAGTTCTTAATAGTAGTAACGGCGTGAACGGTCGAATAGTCGAACTCAACGCCCTGACCGATACGGATAGGACCTGCACCGAGAACAACGATTTTCTTCTTATCGGTTACAATCGACGTATTTTCACCGCTATACGATGAGTAGAAATACGGAATATACGCACCTGTATGGCAGGTATCAACCATGCGGTATACAGGGAAAAGTTTGTTTTCTTTTCTTATGTCGAACACCTGAAGTTCGGTCATATTCCAGTATTTTGCGATTATTTTATCACAGAAGCCTAATTTCTTTGCTTCTTTAAGAACTTCTAAATTGCCAACGTTTGCTTTGATCTTTTCTTCGGTCTTAACGATATTCGCAAACGCTTCCAAGAAATAGCGGGTGATTTTGGTGATTTCGAAAAGTTCTTCAATCGTAGTGCCTCTGCGGAGAAGTTCGCAGATAGCGAAAATATTATCGTCCCTAAATTCACGGATATAGTCAAGCATGTCGGGAGTGGACATGTTTTCGAACTTGGCGATTTGATAATGGTCTGCGCCTGTTTCAAGAGAACGTACTGCCTTAAGCAAACATTCTTCAAGATTAGAGCCGATACTCATTATTTCGCCGGTTGCCTTCATTTGAGTGCCCAAAGTATTAGGCGCAGTTGCAAACTTATCAAACGGGAAGCGAGGCAGTTTAGCAATAATATAATCAAGGCTCGGTTCAAACGCCGCATTGGTATTTGCAATCGCGATATCTTCAAGCGCCATGCCTACTGCAATTTTAGCGGTAACACGTGCGATCGGGTAGCCACTCGCCTTAGATGCAAGTGCGGAAGAACGCGAAACGCGAGGGTTAACCTCGATAAGATAATACTGGCTCGAATTGGGGTCAAGCGCAAACTGAACGTTACAGCCGCCCTCGATTTTAAGTTCGCGGATAATCTTTATTGCGCTATCGTTAAGCATTTTAAGGTCATGGTCGTTAAGTGTCATTATAGGCGCTACAACGACAGAGTCACCTGTATGAACGCCTACGGGGTCAACGTTTTCCATACCGCAGATAGTGATAGCATGATCGTTCGAGTCGCGCATAACTTCGAACTCGATTTCCTTATAACCCTTAACGCTCTTTTCGATAAGAACCTGATGCAGGGGAGAGAGTTTGAACGCGTTAAGACCGATTTCGACAAGTTCTTCTTCGTTATATGCAAAGCCGCCGCCTGTACCGCGCAAGGTAAACGCAGGGCGAAGTACTACGGGGTAGCCGATTTCTTTAGCCGCTTTCTTTGCTTCTTCGATGCTATATGTAATCTCCGAGGGGATAGTAGGTTCGCCTATAGACTGACAAAGTTCCTTGAAAAGTT
>JAZRUR010000038.1:0-7585 GCA_045652625.1 Eubacteriales bacterium
CGAAATTCGCGGCGGCGCAGGCGGCGAGGAGGCATCTCTCTTTGCGGCGGTGCTTTACCGTATGTATACGATGTATGCCGAAGCGTCGGGATTTAAGGTGGAACTTTTAAGCGCTAACGAAACCGAACTCGGCGGTTTTAAGGAAGTTTCGTTCATGGTAGAGGGAGAGGGCGCATATTCCCGCTTTAAGTTTGAAAGCGGTGTTCACCGCGTTCAACGTGTTCCCGAAACCGAGGCACAGGGCAGAATACAGACGTCTACCGCAACGGTTGCGGTACTTCCCGAGGTTGAAGACGTGGATTTTGAGTTGAAAATGGAAGAACTCGAAATCACGCGTCACCGTTCTGCAGGTGCAGGCGGTCAGCACGTAAATAAGACCGAATCTGCGGTAAGAATTATCCATATTCCCACAGGTATCACCGTTGACTGCCAAGACGAACGTTCGCAGATAAAAAATAAGGATAAGGCGTTGAAGATAATGAAAAGCCGCCTTGCCGATATGTATAACAGAGAAAAAGAACAGGCGGTTGCAAGTGAACGCCGTTCACAGGTAGGAACCGGCGACCGAAGCGAAAGAATCCGTACTTATAACTATCCGCAGGGCAGAATAACCGACCACCGTATCGGATTTACTATCCACTCGCTTGAAAACTTCCTAAACGGCAGAATGGACGATATGATAGACGCGCTTATTTCTGCAGACAGAGCCGAAAAATTAAAAGCAGGTTTGGAATAAACAGAAAAAAGCGTTTGCCGTCACGGCAAACGCTTCGTTCTTACAGATTATTCCTTTGTGAATTTGATTATATCGCTTACTTCGCAATCTAAAGCATAGCATAATGCGTCTAAGGTTTTTGTGCTTATTGCCTCGCCCTTTTTGATTCGGTGCAGAGTGTTTGCAGAAAAACCTTGTTTGAAAATCAAATGATATTCGGTTATTCCTTTTTGAAAAAGTGTTTTATAAAACGGTTCGTAACTAATCAAATTATATCACCAACTCTATTTTAACATGCTCAACCTCTTGACAACACTCAAAATATTAAGTATAATTGAATTATCGCCGAAACAGGCAAAAATAATACATAAAAGGAGTAAAAGATGAAAAGATTTTTATCTATCCTACTTACGGCAGTAATGTTGCTGTCGCTCGTTCCGCTTTCAATGTTTTCTGTTTCTGCAGAAACAGATGAGCAAGGCGTGGAATATACCCTCAGCGACGACGAAACATATTATATTGTTTCGGGCTGTGATGAAACCGTAACCAGGGTTATAATTCCTACGGAATATAACGGTCTGCCCGTTATAGAAATTAGCGAAGAGGCGTTCGCCTATTGCTATGACCTAATAAGCGTCGTGATTCCTGATTCGGTTATAAGCATAGGTGATTATGCATTTTGCGATTGCTATAACCTAACAAGCATAGAAATATCAGATTCGGTTACAAGTATAGGCAACTTTGCGTTTTCCGCTTGTTATAGCCTAACGAGCATAGAAATTCCCGATTCGGTTACAAGTATAGGCGGCTCTGCATTTTACTTTTGCGACAGCCTAACAAGCATAGAAATTCCCGCTTCGGTTACAAGTATAGGCAATTATGCGTTTAGCGGATGTTCGAGCCTTGAAAGCATAACAGTTTCATCGGAAAATACAGTGTACAAAAGTGTCGACAACTGTTTAATAGAAATTGAGACAAAAACACTTATAGCAGGTTGTGAAAACAGTGTGATCCCTACCGACGGCAGTGTTACAAGTATAGGCGACTATGCATTTTTCTGGTGTGACGGATTAACGAGCATAGTAATACCCGACTCTGTTACAAGTATAGGTGTTTCTGCATTCGGCTATTGCGTTGGTTTAACAAGTATAGAAATTCCCGATTCGCTTACAAGTATAGGCGAGTATGCGTTTTGCGGATGTGTAGAACTTGAAAGCATAACAGTTTCATCGGGAAATACAGTGTACAAAAGTATCGACAACTGTTTAATAGAAACTGAGACAAAAACACTTATAGCAGGTTGCAAAAACAGTGTGATCCCTACCGATGGCAGCGTTACAAGTATAGGCGACTATGCGTTTGAATCGAACCTTTACTTAACAAGCATAGTGATCCCTGATTCGATTACAGGGATAGGCGAGGGTGCATTTTACAATTGCATGAACCTAACCGATATATATTGCAAGTTTAAATCGCAACCCGACGGTTGGAATGAAAATTGGAACGACGAATGCCCTGCAACAGTACATTGGGGTTATGAAATTTCGTCTGACGATAATGACGATACATCAGACTATGAACCTCTCGACGGAATCAATGTGGCGCTCAACAAATCTTACACCGGCGCCAAAGTTTCTCTCGCAGGTAATTACGCTGCCAGCCTCACCGACGGTGTAGCAAGTACACAACAAGACTATAATTCAAACTGGTTTGCTCTTTACTACAACAAGAGCGCTGCCTCAAGCATAATCAACGCTCCCTACGGTATCGGCGAAATCATCATCGAACTTGACGAAGTTGTTGACGGTATCACCGATATAAGAGTTCACGTTTGGAACCACAACATGTCTGCTATTGCAACCGCTAAGAGCATCACCGCTTTCGTTTCCAATGACTACATAAGTTTTACTAAAATCGGCGAACTTGATATTCCCGAAGGCGATGAACCCGCTTGGGCAACCCTTAGCGTTGACAACGCTTCCGCTAAATACGTGAAGTTAGTTGTTGAAACTCAGGATGTTTGGACATTCTTTAATGAGATCGAAGTTTATGCCGATCCTGATTACGTTCCCGATGATACATTAGGCGGTGGCACATCGAACGATGAACCGATCGATGGAATTAACGTGGCACTCGGCAAAAATTACACCGGTGGCAAAGTTTCTCCGATAAACCCCGATTACTCTGCTAACCTCACCGACGGACAGGCAAGTGAGGTGGGTGAATTCGATTCAAATTGGTATGCATTCTACTATAACAAATCCGCTAACGCAGAAAATATAAACGCTCCTAACGGTGTCGGAAGAATCGTCATTGACCTTGAAGAAGTTGTTGACGGCATTACCAATGTCAGGGCTCACGTTTGGAACTGTAATAGTTCCGGAGTTCTTCCTGCTAAGAGCATCACCCTTTTCGTTTCCGAAGACGGTGAAGAGTATACGGAAGTGGGCAAACTTAATATTTCCGATAGAGGCGAACCGAGTTGGGCAACTATCAGCACCGATGATATCTCTGCTCGGTACGTGATACTCGTTTTTGAAACACAGGGTACTTGGACATTCCTCAACGAGATCGAGGTTTATGCCGATCCCGAAGGCGGTATTACAGACGCTGAACTCGGCGACATTGACGCAGACGGCGATGTTGACGCGACAGACTATATTCTCGTTAAACGTGCAGTTTTAAAGAATTACACTCTTAACGAAAAACAATCTGCTGTTGCAGATATTGACAAAGACGGTGACGTTGACGCCGCAGACTACGTTTTGGTTAAACGTATCGTACTCGGTACGTACAAGGCGTAATAATACATTCCAATCAGAAAAGGACCTTCTTTCGAAGGTCCTTTTTACATAGAAAAATATGCCAAAAACAAGACGCATTGACAAAATACAGGTTTTGTGTTATTCTTACAATGTATTAATTTGCGAAAGGAACGATTACTTCGATGCGTTCAAGATATATATCTTTGATTCTTGCTTTGTTAATATTGATAACGACAGCGATTATACCTTTACATACTACTGCCGCTGTCGATTTATCATCGCACAACCTTACTACCGTTCAAAAATATTTTTTAAGAACCATAGGTTCTCTTGCAAGAGCGGATTATTATGAAACCGACGTACTTGCTTCGGTAACGCTTTCTCAGGCAATCTACGAAAGCGGCTGGGGTAGATATTCGCTCCCTGTGGGCGGACGAAACCTTTTCGGAATCAAGGCGTTTAATACGTGGGAAGGCAAGGTTTACGACCAAAGCACGTCGATGCTTTATGCCTCTTACGACGATTTTCTTACTTCAGCGGGTGTAAGCCATGTGAATACAGTTTCCGCATGGCGCGCACACGAAAACTGGGCGGAAAGCGTTTCGGTACATAGCCAACTGTTTTACGATGAATCAAAATACGCCGCAGTTATCGGTGAAAAAGACTATAAAAAATGTGCACAGGCTATTGTAAACGCAGGTTATTGCAGCGATAGCGGTTACGTAAATATGGTTTGTACTCTTATTGAGCGATACGGTCTTACCGAGTACGATAACCTCACTCCCGATGCTGACGGCATCGTTGCGGTAACGACAAACCCCGAACGCAAGTGGCTTGAAGTAGGGGAAACGTATACCGTTCCTCTTACTTATTATCCCTCCGATAAAACTCCTTCGAGCCTTACCTGGAAAAGCGATAATCCCTCGGTTGCAACGGTTGATAAGAACGGTCTTGTTACAGCCGTCGCACACGGAACGACGCTTATAACCGCAACACTTGCTAACGGCAGAGAAGCCGCATGTATTGTTTATGTTGACTGTAACGCTACTGTAATAGATACCGATATGACGGTGTACAGCGCCGCTTCGAAAACTTCTTCGAGTAACGGATTGATATATCAAGGAACTGCTATAAAAGTTACCGATTCCAATATCTATACCGACGTGAACGGAAATAAGTTCTATAAAATCAGCGGATACAAAAGTAACGGAACTTTAATCGGCGGCTATGCATTAACGAAGAATATATATTTAAACAAACGCAACGTATCTCTTATTTCGGTCGTTAAAGATAATTTGACTCTTAAGGTTAACGACAAATATACAGTAAAAGCCGTTGTCGCACCTGCCGATGCGGTTGATACTGAACTTGTATGGACGAGCAGTAACACATCTGTCGCAACGGTTGATCAAAACGGTGTAATAACCGCAAAATCGCTTGGAAATGCTATCATAACCGCAAAGGCATCGGGTGGCACTCAACGTAAAATAAACCTAACGGTTGCTTCCGCTTACCGTGAATATGACGCGATCGTCGGCGCATACGAGGCGCTTACTGTGCGTTCGCAACCTTCGACCGATGCTTCCCGCGCAGGAACATTACCGTTCCTTTCGGAAGTTAAAGTTGTTGGAGAACCCGACGGTATATGGTACAAAATCAAAGGTACCGATGCGAACGGCAAGACGGTTAACGGATATGCGAGTTCGTCTTATGTATATGTTGTCGAAGACGGTTTCACTGTGACTTATGGTGATGCTCCCAATAATACCACGGTTTATTTTGAAAACAGTACGTCATCTACATCATACGGCAAGTTGCTTTCGGGAAGCAAATATGCGATAGTTGATACCGCTGACGGCGATTGGAAATATATAATAGGTGTTAATACTAGCAACAACTCGGTCAGAGGTTATGTACAGTTAAACGGTACTTCTTCTGATCCGAGTATAGGTTCGGGCACCGAAAATAACGTACAGAGCGGTTATTACGGCCGAACAAATAGCGAACTTAATGTACGAAGCGGTGCAGGTACGAATTATTCTGCCGTAGGCAGATTTGCATTAGGAACACAGATAGTTATCGAAGGCGAAGCCGTTAACGGTTGGTATAAAGTAAGCGGTATTGGACAAGACGGAACATTAATTTCGGGCTACTCCTCTGCGGAACATATATCGGTTTTATATTCGGGCACGGTAAATGCGACCCAACTTAATGTTCGTAACGCGCCTGTTTCGGGTGCTGTTGTCGGTCAGTTTAATAATGGAGATAATATAATTATTATCGGAGATGCTGCCAACGGTTGGTATTCGGTCGAAAGCGTCGACGGATCGTTAAAAGGCTACTGTTCTGCCGATTATATAATTCTCAACGGTAAATTGTCCGCAAACCAAAGCACGGAAGATAAATTCGCCATAATAGACTCTAAACTTACAATAACTAACGGAATACTTAACGGCGTTTCGCTGAATACAAAGGTTTCGGATTTGCTAAAGTGTTTCAGCGGTACGGTTTCTGTGGTAACTCCTACAGGCGACGTGCTTGACGGTGATGAATTTGCAGGTACGGGATGTAGGATACAAGTTACCGAAAACGGTAACAACCGTTATGCTGCAACGTTGCTTGTAAAAGGTGACGTTAACGGCGACGGAACGGTGTCGGTTCATGATTACGTGCTTGTAAAACGTTATTTCCTTGGTAATTTCGAACTTACTGATGTTTATTATCAGGCGGGAATTGTAAGCGGAGAAGATACTTTGAGCGTAATTGATTACGTTCTTATAAAACGCGCGTGTCTTGGTAATTATTTGATAAAGTAAACTGTTCGTGCAGAAAGCATAAAAATGCCCTCCTATGATATACCATAGGAGGGTTCTTTTTTATACGTATTTTAATATATCATCAACCGTTTGAGCGATATATGTCGCATCTGCAGAGGTTAATTCGTCAAAACTTCCGTAGCCGAAAAGAACGCCTATCGAGTCGATGGAATTTTGCTTTGCTCCGTTTATGTCCTGCGCTCTGTCGCCTACCATGACAACAGTTCGTGCACCGTCGGTTGCTAACGAATCCAAAACATAAGCGATGACATCGCCTTTTTTGGAGCGCGTACCGTCAAGTGTCGCACCGCCTATAAAATCGAAATAACCGTCAATGTTAAAATGGTGAAGTATATCACGTGCAAAAACTTCGGGTTTGCTTGTTGCAAGTGCGATTGTTTTTTTTCGTTTTTTCAGTTCGGCGAGCATCACGGAAATACCGTCGTAAATCTCGTTTTCATATATCCCTCTGTCCTTGAAATATTCTCGGTAGAAAACAACCGCATCGTTTGCCTGTTTTTCGCTAAATCCGTAATACTTCATAAATGAATCAACCAGAGGAGGACCGATAAAGCAATAGAGTTCACGTCGGTCGGCAACATCGATTCCGAATCGGGAAAGCGCATATGCTACCGAATTGGTGATGCCCTCGCCGGGATCGGTCAAAGTGCCGTCAAGGTCAAAAAGTATGGTATTATACATCGTTACCTCTTAATCATAGGTTGATAAAAAACCTGCGGAGCGTTAAACTCCGCAGGTCGAATAAACGTTTTTTATGCTTTGCCGTTGCAGCCGAGAACGTTAACGAGTTTGTGCTTAACAAGAGTTTTGATGTTAGCACGTGCAGGGCTGAGGTACTGTCTGGGGTCGAAGTGTTCGGGGCTCTGAGCAAAGTGTTCGCGGATAGCAGCGGTCATTGCAAGACGGAGGTCGGAGTCGATGTTGATCTTGCAAACTGCCATGGAAGCAGCCTTACGAAGCATATCTTCGGGAATACCGATAGCGTCAGGCATTCTACCGCCGTTAGCATTGATGATGTTAACGTATTCGGGAATTACGGAAGAAGCGCCGTGAAGAACGATCGGGAAGCCGGGAAGTCTCTTTTCAACTTCTTCGAGGATGTCGAAACGGAGTTGGGGCTTCTGACCGGGCTTGAACTTGTATGCGCCGTGAGAAGTACCGATAGCGATAGCGAGAGAGTCAACGCCGGTCTTTTCAACGAATTCCTGAACCTGATCGGGATCGGTGTAGGAAGCGTCCTTTTCCGAAACGTTAACTGCGTCTTCGAT
>JAZRUR010000039.1:0-18230 GCA_045652625.1 Eubacteriales bacterium
CCATGACGAAAGTCCGTACCGTGAGGAAAGTCCGAGCTCCACAGAGCAGGATAACAGATAACATCTGCCGAAGGCGACTTTAGGGCTAGTGCAACAGAAATAAACCGCCAAGTTCACTTGGTAAGGATGGAAAGGCGAGGTAAGAGCTCACCGGTGTGTCGGAGACGGCACAGCCATGTAAACCCTATCCGGAGCAACACCGTGGCGGGGGCATATGCTTGCTCGGCAGCCCCTATGGAGGTGGCAAAGAGGTTTATGGCAACATAAATCCAAGATAGATGATTGTTCACGACAGAACTCGGCTTACAGGTACGTGTCGCATTTATTCGAAATCAGCCAATGCGCTTAATGCTACATTGGCTTTTTTCTTTTATGTTTATTTTTATTGTCAGGTGTATATAATATTTATTGTTACATTTTGGAAAATCCTTGACACATAAGGGTTTAACGTATATAATATAAGTGTAAAGAAATATTAAGGAGAATGTTCCGTGATTTTACAGTTAGAACAGGCAAAACTCTCTTTAGGAGAACTTTGCGACGGAATAAAAGACCTTGGTGATTCGATTGGCTTCGAGAGCCTTAAGACCGAGGTTGAAGAACTTGAAAACAAAACGGCTGAACCGGGATTTTGGGACAAGCCGGAACAATCACAGGTTGTTTTAAAACAGTTAAAATTCAAAAAAGGCACTCTTGAACGTTACCTCGCTTTAAAAAGAAGTTTTGATGATATCGAAACACTTATCGAACTCTCGATAGAAGAAGACGATGACAGCGTTGTTGAGGACGTTTTAAGCGACCTTGATTCGGTAAGAAAAGAATACGAACGTCAAAAAATAGAAATACTTTTATCGGGTGAATATGACGGCAGCAATGCTATTATATCTATCCACCCCGGTGCAGGTGGCACAGAAGCGCAGGATTGGGCGCAGATGCTTTACAGAATGTATCAGCAGTACGCGGCAAAAAAAGGCTTCAAACTTAAAGTGTTGGACTATCTTGACGGCGATGAAGCGGGTATCAAAAGCGTTTCTTTTATGGTCGAAGGTGTTAATGCTTACGGCTATTTAAAGAGCGAGTCGGGCGTTCACAGGTTGGTTCGTGTTTCGCCGTTTGACTCAAGCGGAAGAAGACACACTTCGTTCGCATCGGTGGAAGTGCTTCCCGAATTCAACGATGAAATCACTATTGAAATCAACGAAGCGGATCTTAAAATCGACGCTCACAGAGCAAGTGGTGCGGGTGGTCAGCACGTAAACAAAACCGACTCGGCTATACGCATTACTCACATTCCCACAGGTATCGTTGTCGGCTGTCAAACCGAGCGCAGTCAGGTACAAAACCGCGAAACTGCCATGAAGATGCTAAAGAGTAAGTTGCTTGAAATTAAAGAGCGCGAAAAACTCGAGCGCATAGAAGACATCACCGGCACTAAAATGAACATCGAATGGGGCAGCCAGATACGTTCTTATGTATTTATGCCCTACACTTTGGTCAAGGACAACCGCACAAACTGCGAAACCGGCAACATACAAGCCGTTATGGACGGCGAACTTGATGATTTTATCAACGAGTATCTTAAACTTAATTGCAACAAATAGTCAGCGGAGGTATTTATTATGAAAAAATTCAGACCTATTCTCGGAATCTCGCTTTTGGTTCAGTCGTTAACCTTCTTTGTCCTTTCTATCCTCAACATCGAAAAGAAAAAGAACCTTGCTGTCGCGTTTGGTATCTTCAGCGCCATCGGCGGTATTTCGGGCGGTGCTTTGCTTTACACCGAATACAAGCAACGCAAGGCGTTTGATTATGAAGACGAAGATTTCTTTGATGAATTCGATGAATTCATTGACGATTTTGACGACATTGATGTTGACGAAAACGAAATCGTTTGCTCTTTTGAAAACAAAGAAGCATAATTATTTTTAAATAACAGAACTTTAATGAGCCGCCGTTTAGGTGGCTCATTATTAACGAAAAACGAAAGGACTCTTAACATGGCAAAAGGTGCATTGTCGGTAGATACCGAGCATTTATTTCCGATAATAAAAAAGTGGCTTTATTCCGAAAAGGATATTTTTATTCGTGAGGTCGTTTCGAACGCTTGTGACGCTATTACAAAACACAAACGCCTAATTTCTTTAGGAGAGGCGACTGATGACGGAAGCACATACAAAATAACGGTTACCGCAGACAAAGACGAAAGAACCATTACCGTTGCTGACAACGGAATCGGTATGAATGCCGAAGAGGTTGAGCGTTACATTAACAACATTGCTCTTTCGGGTGCGGTTGACTTTATTTCCAAATACGAGGGCGACAGTTCCGGCGGAATCATCGGACATTTCGGACTTGGTTTCTACTCGATGTTTATCGTTGCCGAAAAGGTTGAGATGTTTACAAGTTCTTACAAGGGCGGCGACGGCGTTCATTGGATATGCGACGGCGAAGGCAATTTTGAAAGTGAGCCTTGTACTCGTAAAGGTCACGGCACCGAGATAATAATGCACGTTGCCGATGACGAACTTGCGTATCTTGACAACGAAAAACTAAAAACCATTCTTGAACGTTATTGCGCATTCATGCCCTATGAAATTGCGCTTAAGAACGGAAAAGACGAAACTATAATCAACGACACAGACCCGTTATGGCAACGCAATCCAAGCGATGTGACAGACGAGCAATACAACGAGTTTTACAAAAAAGTTTTCAACGATTACGAAGACCCGCTATTTAAGTTACACATCGTTGCCGACTACCCTCTTAACTTCAAAGGTGTTCTATTTATACCGAAGCGCAAAAGCGGATACGATTCGCCCGAAAGCGAATTTAAACTATTCTACAACTCTGTTTTTGTTGCCGACAACATCAAGGGTGCGTGTCCCGAACATTTAGTGAACTTTAAGGGTGTATTGGACTGCCCCGAACTTCCCTTAAACGTATCGCGCAGTTACCTCCAAAACGATGCTTATGTCCGCAAAATCGCATCGCATATCTCGAAAAAGGTTGCTGACAAACTTAATTCCATGTTCAACAACGACCGCGAGAAACTCGAAGCGAACTGGCGCGATATGAAACCTTATTTTGAATACGCTTGTATGCGGGACGAGAAATTCGGCGACAGAGCACGTAACAGCATTTTATTCGAACTTGCCGAGGGCGGTTTCAAAACTATAAGCGAATATTTAGACGGCAAAGACGAAGGTACTGTATATTACACCACCGACAAGGAAAGCCAAAGTTACTATCTCGGTTTATTTGCCGAAAAAGAAAAATCGGTATTTGTTTTCGACAGTATTATCGACAGCAATTTCGCACAGTATATTGAAAGCAAAAACGACAAAATCAAGTTCCGCAGAATAGACTCGGGTTTTGAAGAAAACGAAGATTACAAAAACGATGATTTGACTTCCCTTTTCAAGTCCGCTATTCAGCGCGATGATATCGCAATCAACTTTGCTTCGCTTGGCGAAACCGGTGCGGCGGCTCTTATATCGCTTCCCGAAGAAGGCAGACGTTTTGCCGATATGATGCGCATGTACAGCATGAATTCGGGCAACGCCGAAGCGTTCAAAATGCCCGTGGGCGAAGTTTTGACACTTAACGTTGATAATCCTATTATCAAGAAGTTAGAAAGCGCAAACGACGCAAACGAACTTGCAAAGCACGTGTATCTTTCCGCCTTGCTTTTATCCCGCACACTCACGACCGAAGAAGCAAAAGAATTCGTACGTCTGAACAATAAACTACTATAAAATTTCAACACCGCAGATATCAACCTCTGCGGTGTTTTTTATCACAATAATTGACACGCCATAATAACCTTTTAATAAGCATTCATTTTATTGAAAGGAACAAAATCAAATTTATGGCAACGATAATTAACAACCGTGCAACCGTTAATTACAGGTACGGCGCTAACACGGGGGCGACGGTTTCGAACACTACCGACGTTTCGGTTAATAACGCGCTTGAGATTCAAAAAACCTCGCTTTCGCAAACCTACCGAAACGGTCAGGAGATAACCTATATCATTTCTTTGCAAAACGAAAGCAGCGGTAATATAACCATTACCGTTAGCGACGATCTCGGCACATACACTTTTAACTGTGACGATTACACTCCATTAACCTTTACAGGAACGGCTCGGTTATTTATTAACGGCATTTATCACTCCGCATTAAATCCAACCGAAGACGACCACGAATTGATTTTTAGCAACATTGTTATACCTGCAAACGGCAACGCTTTGATACTTTATTCTGCGCGTATAAACCAATTCGCCGACTGCTCGGAAGCCAGTGAAATCACAAACACGGCGACGGCTTTTATCTGTTGTGACTGCCCTTGCGCTCAAAGCGTAAGTGATTCTAACACGATAAGCGCAGAAAGTTTTGCAGAAATAAGGCTTATTAAATCGGGTTGCCCGAACACCGTTGTTTGCGGCGAAGAACTATCTTATTTGATTGACATCTACAACTACGGTAATCTTCCTGCTACTGATGTTATATTAACCGACACCTTTACTCCTCCGCTTTCCGATATTACCGTTTCGGCAGACGGTATTATCATACCCGAAAGCGATTACAGTTATATCAACGGAACATTAACTATCCCGAATCAAAGTGGCGAAACCGAACTTACCGTTCCCGCCGCAACATTCACGCATAATCCCGTCACAGGCATAGTTGAAGTAACTCCCGGAAGGCTACAAATAGTTATCAAAGGCACAATATAAATAAACAACGGCTGTCACAGGTATAACCCATGACAGCCGTATTTAATTCAAATATATATCATTTATCGCTTTCTGCGACATTTGTTTTTGATTGCTCGTATGTATCTATAAGGAAGGTGATTACCGCTTTTCGGGTAACAAGACCTATAAACACGCCCCTATCGTCAACAACCGGCACAAAATTCTGCTCGGTAACGCGGTTAAAAAGTTGGTCAACCGTACAGGTTACATTTACAGGCGGATTAAAACCCTCGCGCACGATATCTTTTATATATATTTTTTCATGCTCACGCATATCTTTGCCGCCATTATTGATCATGCTACGAAGCAAGTCGCCCTCGGTTACCGTTCCGACATAAACTCCGTCGGGCGAAATTACGGGTATCGCGCGGTATTTATGAAAATTCATTTTTTCAAACCCATTACGCACCGTAGCGGCAGAATCAAGATAAGCGACATTACTTTTTGGTGTAAGGAAACGCATTATATTAATCATTACCGTTCCTCCGTATATATTATATTTTTCAAATATTCATTTCGAGGTGGCGGGAACGTGTCGAAAAGCCATAGTTTTTATAAAACTCTATGGCAGATTCGTTAAATTCCCAAACATTAAGCATTATATGTCTGCATTGCTTTTCTTTAGCGTACAGCGATGCTCTATCAAGCAACTTTTTCCCTATTCCCATACGCCGTACCGATTCATCAACACACAAATCGTCGATATAAAGCGTTAATCCGTTGCCTTCGGTTATAACATCACAGAACACATAGCCGACAACATCGCCGTTATACTCGGCGACGAAAACGCCGTTATCTTCGGTCGCAAGACGTTTTTTTACCTGCTCAACGGTGTATTTACTTACCAACTCACAGAAAATATCGGGTCTGCCGTTTTTATGCAGATTTGCGATTACACACAACAGTTTGTAAACCGCTTCGCTATCCTTTTCCAAGGATTCGCGGATTATCAAGGCATCGTTCATTTTTGTATCCGTTTATATGTATAGAAATAAAACGACATATCGGGTTCGGTATCGGTTTCCGGGTTTGTTTTTTGTTCTTCGCCTACCAAAACTATTTCCCAATCGGGTGACATATCCAAGTTTTCAAAAAAAGCGTCGGATTCGAAACTCTTATCGAACTTCGTAACATACGCAGTATCGCAATACGGCAAAAGTTGGCTGTACACGTTTGCGCCGCCGATGACGAAAACCGAATCGGTATCATACTTCGCCAACTCCGACAAAAGTTCCTCTATCGAGCGCACCATAACCGCGCCTTCGGGCGCATAATCGGGGTTACGCGACAGAACCAAGTTAGTTCTATCCTTTAACACCTTGCCGCCCGGAAAAGTAGACAGTGTCTTAGAACCTAATATAACGACATTGCCTTTGGTTAAACTTTGAAAATATTTAAGGTCGGCACGTACACGGGCGAGAAGTTCGCCTTTATTGCCTATGCCCCAATTTTTATCTACTGCTACAACAAGTTTCATATATTATACCGCAACCGGAAATCTTCCGATTTTTTCACCGTGAACATAATTTTCAACCGTAAAACTTTCGGGTGTGAACTTATAAAAATCGGTAATTGTCGGGTCGAGCGTAACCTTAGGCGCATCAAACGACTCGCGCTTTATAAGTTCCTCTACTATCGGAATATGTCTATCATAGATATGTGCATCTGCGATAACATGAACAAGTTCACCGTACTGAAGTCCCGACGCCTGCGCCAACATCATCACAAGCGCAGCATACTGTGCTACGTTCCATGCGTTAGCAGCCAACATATCCTGTGAACGCTGATTTAAAATAGCGCAAAGTTTGCCGTCAACAACATTAAAGGTCATTGAATATGCACAAGGGTAAAGCGCCATTTCCGAAAGGTCAGAAAAGTTATACATATTTGTCATTATACGGCGGGAACAAGGGTTATTTTTAAGGTCATAAAGCACACGGTCGACCATATCGAATTCACCCTCACGGTATTTATGCTTTACGCCCATTTGATAGCCGTACGCCTTGCCTATAGAGCCACTTTCGTCTGCCCATGCGTCCCAGATCTTACTATTCAAATCATTTACGTTATTAGATTTCTTTTGCCATATCCAAAGTATCTCATCAACTGCTTTTTCAAGCGATATGGGGCGGATAGTGAGAAGCGGAAATTCCTTACTGAGGTCATATCGGTTTACCACACCGAACTTTTTTATGGTATATGCAGGCTCGCCGTCTTCCCAATGGGGACGAACGCGCTCGTCACGAACGACCGTACCGTTCAAAATAATATCCTTACAGGTTTCTATAAACGCTTTATCTGCTGAACTCATATTTACGCCTCACTTTCAAACCTTCTTTATAAAAACATAATAGCACTCCAAAACACTTTTGTCAAGTAAAGCGAACACACTATTCTCCCCTTTTTGACAAAAAAGCAAAACCGCCGAAGTTTACGCTTCGGCGGTTTTGTGCGTTTATTCGGGGATAAATTTAGTTACGACTATCTCTTCGCCGTTTGCATTTGTCATTGTTATAACGGCGTATTTGTTTCCGACGTCTCTGAAATAAGAAAGGTAAGATTTATTTAATATTTCGTCCCATTCCTCTTTAGGTACTTCGCCTAGGTCGTTATAAAGAGAAGGTTGATCAAAGTAATTGTGATTGTAATGAGCCATAAAAGAACGGTCGATTGCCCATTTTTTAATATAGTCTTGGGCATAATAATTAAACGAATACAACTTGATCGACTTTATTTCATAGGTGCTATCGAAGATAGCCGACAAACCCTTGGATTCAAGGAACGAAAGAATATTTCCATCGTTTTTATAAACCGCTATATAGTTCGGCAGAGTCAAAGCAGTACCGCCGGAATTAGGTCTTGAAAGCCATAGCACACCAAGACAATCCTCTGTCGGATGATATGCTTCATCGACGGTTTCTGAAAGTTTATCAGCAATTATTGCTTCGAGAAGTTTTTCCTTTTCTTCGTTTGTAAAAGCAAGTTCGGTTACGTCGGAAAGCATATTATTCGATGCATGGACTGAAACCATGTCGTAATTGATAACAAGGTTACCGTCTTTGTCAAAATAAGGTTTATTGTTACCTGATTTTATAATATTTTCAAACTTTTCGCGGTAAGCAGACGTAGTTTCGATTTGCAAAGTAGAATACAGCGTCGAAAGCTTCATTACAGAATAACTTCTTATTATTTCCCTGCCGTTTTTCAGTTTATAAACGATGTTGTAATCTACATATACCGCCGTATCGGAATAATTTTCCAAACTTTGATCAGACGGTGTCATAGAGCCGTCGGCAATAATCTTCTCGTGGATATTAATCGCCGTTTGAATATCATCTTTCGTTGTAAGCACCGGAAGTTCATACTCATTATGACAACTCGATACTATACTGCCGCTGCCCATACCCGACTGCGAACCCTCGAAAGCAGAGTCGTTTTTGCCTTTATAACTTACGACAACCGATTCTATATCGTCGATATCGGGAATCTTTTTTGAATATCCAATCAAATCGAAGTTCAGCACCAAGACGAAAACCGCAAATGCCGCAGTTGCGGGCAAAATAAACTTCAAGGATTTGAAGATATTGCGAACCGTGCCATTGAAAAATGCATAGAACAACATAGTCAACAAGGTAAACAGAGCCAAGGTAATAATTACAGTTAATACTGAACCGCCGATTGTGAACACCAAAGACGAAAGTGTCAAGGCGGGTATCACGGAACAAACCGCGGACACTCCCTTATGTGCATTGGATTTACCGTCGTACTCTGCGTTACGGCGTTTGAACAGCCAAACCGATAACGGTATGAGCGCAAACGTGATAAATGAGAACCACAAAAGCTGTGTCGAATATATATCTAATAATATTTCGGCATCATATCCCGACATTTTATAATCGTTAAAGGCGTCTTTAAAAATACTGTAGAGGGATACCCAAGAATACTTGTCAAAAAGGTCGTTGAATTCATAATTGACAACTTGAGACCTTATCGGATATGCAAAGCCGTGAACAAAGGCATCGAACAGCACTCCGACAAACACCAATATTGCAGTTCCGCCCACAACAAAAATAGCGCAAACGGCGAAAAATTCAAGTTTTCTGCCTGAAAGAACTGTTGCGATAACCGTTATTGTATAGGTAAATATAATCAGCATCACAAACATAGAAAGGATGATGAACATATTTTTATTGAACACCAACGACTTTTCCACATTGTTCGCGCCCAATATCAGCAAAACAAAGAAAGAAGCCAATGCAGGTACCAGCGTCGAAAGTAATCCGAAAATATATCTTGAAAGGAATAGTTCGACACGCGATACGCCCGTGAGAAGCATCATAGTCGAGTTTTTCTTTTTAAACATAAAGGAAAACATTACGTATGCGGAGAAAATGGAAAACGCTATCAAAAATATCGGGAATGTTTCCCACATTTCCGCATTATTAAAAACGGATAATACGTTGTTTCCTAAGCGGATAATGGCACTTATACTTCTGTTCTCCATTACAAGTTCGGTTGCCACGAAAACCGCTAAAGACAGAGCCAACATCACAAAAGGCAACCAGAGATAACGCTTAATCGTGTGTAAGACAGAGTGTTTGAACGGATTATTATGCGAATATGCCTTCAATTTCATTACCCTTATCCTCCGTTTCATAAACAAATATTTCGTTAAGCGTCATTCCGAAACTTTCGAAAAGAACTATTTCCCCGTATTTTGACAATACGGTTTTTATTTTTTCTTCCTCCTCGTTGCTTTGGAAAGTGATTATTCCCAATTCATTCTTGAAGAACTTTAGGTTTAAAAGCGTTGTGATTTCGTCACCAACATTTCCTTTTATAGAAGTACGGTATTTTCTCGCCTTTGATTTTACAACATCAATATCATCGGAATATAACATTTTATTTCCGTTTATCATTCCGACAGTATCGCAAATACCTTCAAGTTCGTATAAATTGTGCGATGCCGCGATAATACTGCCCTCAGTTTCGGCAATATATTCTGCCAAAAGGTTGCTTACCAAGGTGCGAATATTGGGGTCTAAGCCATCAAAACTTTCATCAAGGAAAATATATCTTGCTTTTGATGCGAGGGCTAAAATTATTGCACCCTGGCGTTTCATACCTTTTGAAAAATCGCCAATCTTTTTGTTGGGGTCGATACCGAAAAGTTGTGTCAGTTTTTTAAAACTTTCGTCACTCCATTTCGGGTACATACCGCAATAAAAATCACGCATTGTTATTAGGTTTGCGTTTAGGAAATAATACGGGTCGTCATTTACGTAAAACAGCGAACGTTTTACAGTAGGATTATCGAAAGGCAGATGTTTTTCGCCCTTAACTTCGATTTCTGCCTTGCCGTTATCCGGAAGATATAATCCCGACAGTATATTCAAAAGTGTAGTCTTACCTGCACCGTTATAGCCGATAAGACCGTAGACAGAGCAATCGTTTACGTCAAAACTGATATTATCAAGAACCTTTGACTTACCAAAACTCTTGTCAATACCGTTAACAAAAATCATTGGTTTCCTCCTTATAGGTAGATTCTACTATCAGGATTGCCTCATCTTTTGTAATACCTGCCGATTTTGCTGACCGCAGCGCTTCGGTCAGATTAGTTTCGGCTTTTTTGAGTATCTGCGGATTACGGAATGCTGTTTCGGCAATATAGGTGCCACTTCCCAGAACGGTAGTTACAACTCCGTCTGCTTCCAATTCCGCAAATACCTTTTTGACGGTATTGATATTGAGATTCATCGACGATGCAAGAACGCGCAACGACGGAAGTTTGTCCCCTGTATGCAAGACACCGCTCGAAACAAGAGCCAGAATCTGCGTCTTGATTTGTTCATAGATAGGAGTTCTGCCTGTTTTGTCAATTACAAACATTCTTTACCTCAATATCGCAAAGTGTGCTATTTCCGATAGCACACTTATGGTATCACTAAATTTTTATTTTGTCAATACGTTCTTATCAAAATAATTTACGTCCAAAAGAAATACCGCCGAAACCTTAAAATTTCGGCGGTGTTGTTATTTTTTCACTTTAAGTTCAAGAATAGTTACGCCAAGGTCGCCCTCTCCGTATCTACCCGAACGGAACGAGCGGATACGCGCCTTATCCTGTCTGAAAAACTGCCACAATGCTGAACGCAATGCGCCCGTGCCTTTTCCGTGTATTACCGACACGTTTTCATGACCTGCAAGTATAGCGTCATCAAGATAACGGTCGATAATAAACCATGCATCGTCGCCTGTATTTCCGCGAACGTCAATCTCGTTACGCACAGACGAAACGCTATGTGTATACTGAGTTTTACCTTTATTCTTTTGTTTTTCAACAGCGGCGGCGTTTGCCAAAAGGCGAATATTCTTTATATTCGTCTTACTTTCCACTCTGCCCATAAGGCAAAATACCGTTTCGCCCGAAATACTTTTGACAACAGCCTCTTTACCGATATCGGCAAGTAAAACCTTATCGCCGACTTGAAGCGGACGCGGAAGTACATAATTCTCCTCATCGACCTCAAACTCCTCTACATCGGATATAGCGGCAGAGGTATCTTTAATATTTTGGCGAATCGCTTTACGCGCTTCCTCTATACGAGCGAGTTCAAGGCGTTTTGCATCGGCTTTCTTTAATTCGTTCAATTGCTCGAACACCTGATTACTTGATGCTTTTGCGGCATCGAGTATTCGCTGTGCCTGAGCACGTGCTCTATCAAGTTCTGCCTCGGCCCTTTCCTGCATATCCTGCGCGGTTTTTCTTGCTTCTTCGCGGATACGCAACGCTTCTGCGCGTGCGCGTTCGGTTTCCGAGCGTTCTTTGCGTAGATCCTGCTCGGTTTCTTCAAGACGGACAATGACGTCCTCAAACCGTATATTATCCTCGGCAAGTAGTTCTTTTGCCCTATCTACAACCGATTCGTCCATTCCCAAACGACGTGATATCTCGAAAGCATTACTTCTGCCAGGTATGCCGGTAATTAAACGGTAGGTGGGTTTAAGCGTTGCCAAATCAAATTCACAAGAAGCGTTCAACACACCTTCGGTATCAAGCGCATATATCTTTATTTCGGAATAGTGCGTCGTTGCGGCAACGATAGCGCCCGATTCACGAACACGCTCAAGAATTGCGATTGCAAGTGATGCGCCTTCTGTCGGGTCAGTGCCTGCACCAAGTTCATCAAACAGAACGAGCGAACCTGTTGAACACTCTTTTAATATCGAAACCACATTAACCATATGGGACGAGAATGTAGACAGCGACTGTTCGATACTTTGTTCATCTCCGATATCGGCAAGAACTCCGTCAAAAACAGGCAACGTACTTCCGTCATCGCACGGGATATACAATCCGCTTTGCGCCATTAACGAAAGCAAACCCAACGTCTTTAATGTAACGGTTTTACCGCCGGTATTCGGACCTGTGATTATAAGCGCATTCTCTTTATCGCCGAACTCTACCGAGATAGGCACTACCTTACTTCTCGGAATAAGGGGGTGACGTGCGCGGACGAGTTTAATTGACTTTGCGTTAGTTTTCGGGCGCATACCTGCAATATCCGACGAATATTTTGCACGTGCAAAAATGCAGTCGAGGTCGGTCATCGCCTTATGGTCAACGCGTATCAAGTGTGCGTTTGCAGCAACCTTTGAGGACAAATCATAAAGAATCTTTTCTATTTCTTCGCTTTCTCTGCCCTTTAATTCTCTTAACTTATTATTAGCCTCAAGAACCGCCAACGGTTCTATAAACAAGGTCTGGCCCGATGCAGACGAATCGTGCACAAGTCCTTTTATTTCGTTTTTATGCTCGGCACGGACGGGGATTACGTATCTGCCCGAACGTATCGTTACTACCGCATCGCGAAGATATTTAGCGTTCTCGCCTGTCGTGATATTAGCCAAGATATCACGGACACTTGATTCGGCACGTCTTATATCACGTCTTATACGGTAAAGTTCGGGAGATGCATCATCGGCGATCATATCCTCGCCTATTATCTTCATTCCGATTTCGTCGGCAAGTTGGCGCGATTCGGTCAACGTAGAAAAATACGGGTACAGCGCAGGTAGGTCTTTCCCCTCGGGGTACTTTTTTACATAGCCTACTGCACGGAGCATTGACGCGATATTTAACAACTCAACAAGAGTCAGCATCGCACCCTTTTCCGCTCTATCCGCAGAATCGACCACTCCGTCGGGCGCGGAAAATGTAGGCGAGCCTTTTAACACAAGCAAATCAAGTGCCTGTTCGGTTTCATCAAGCAGTCGGTTTATTATCGTCGCATCGGTTGCAGGTTCGTATTGCGATACTATCTCTTTTGCAGTCGATGTTACTGCAAAAGATGCTACTTGATTGATTATTTTATCGTATTCTAATATTGTTCTTGCTCTTAAAAAGCCTTTCATACGAAAACCTTTCATGGTAATTCTTCGCAATGTTTATAAAACGACAAGGTCTTAAATCCCCTCTCTGCATGAGAAAGCAAAAAGCGTTCTGCTATCTTAGAAAGAACGATCATGTCGCTATCGCTTATACGGAACGAAAGAAAACGGCCTATATCGCTTTCGGTGATATGTGTTATCGCCATACCAACAGCCGCAGGAACTTCAACATAGTCCACTCCTACAGACGCACAGTTACGGCACAGCGCAACACCGCCTACGATATGAAACAGAAAATTGTTGTCTTGCAGTTCATCTCCGCAGTCGGCGCAGACATCGGTTTCGGGAAGAAAACCGCTTTCGGCACACAAACGGAACTCGAACGACGCTTTTATAAGTACAAGCGGTGCAATACCGTTTTCTATCGCATAAAGCGAGTTAAGTAACAGTCTTAATATTTTTGCAGACTCTTCACCGGGAACAGCAAATGCAGATGCCGCTTCACAAAGATACGATGCAAGTGAATAATTCTTTATATCCTCTCGCAACGAATAAAAATCGGAAATCAACGACGCTTCGGTCAACGTATAAAACCCGTTCTTCTCGTAAAGCAACATATCCGAAAACGCAAACAGTTGCGCAGATTTTAAATATGCCGACGATATCTTCCGAACGCCTTTTGCATTTACTGTTATAACACCGAGATTAGAAGTTAGCACAGTAAGTAATTTGCTCGTTTCGCCTTTGGGGGTCTCTCTTATGACTATCCCCTTTATCTTATGACGCATTATTCAAGTTCATCCTTGAACCCGAAATCGGATAACAACGACGGTCTATCACGCCAATTTTCCTTTACCTTTACCCAAAGGTCTAAAAACACCTTTGTTCCGAACAAGGCCTCGGCATCTTCACGCGCGTATGAACCTATCTTTTTAAGCATAGCGCCGTTTTTGCCGATTATGATGCGTTTGTGTGATTCACGTTCGCAATATATTTCGGCGCGGACAGACAATAGTCCTTTCTTTTCGGAAAAGTCCTCAACCGAAACTGCAACGCCATGCGGTATTTCATCGTCAAGCAAACGCAAAACCTTTTCTCTTATAAGTTCGGCAAATATCTTACGCTCGGGTTGGTCGGTAATATAGTCTTCGGGGAAGAAATGAACGCTTTCGACAAGCAGTTTGTCAAGTTCTTCCAATATATACTGTACACCGTCGCCCGAAAGCGCAGACACGGGAATTAGAGCGTGGAACGAATACTTATTTGAAAGTTCCATTATCTGCTCGGCAAGTTTAGCCTTATTCGCGCGGTCGGTTTTATTGATAACAAGTATAACATCTAATCCCGATGCATTATATTTATCAAGTGCTGCCTTTTCGTTGGGATTGAGTTCTGTTCCCGCTTCTACAACAAAAAGAACTATATCCGATGAATCCGCTACGTTTCCTACGGATTTCATCATATATTCGCCCAACAAGGTTTTAGGTTTATGCAAACCCGGTGTATCGGTAAAAACATACTGATTCTCGCGCTTTGTCAACACACCCGTAATACGGTTACGTGTGGTTTGCGGTTTGCGCGAAACTATCGCGACCTTTTCACCCAAAAGTGTATTAAGCAACGTACTTTTTCCGACATTCGGTTTTCCCGCTATCATTATAAATGCTGTCTTTGTCATATTTACCTCTTTATACCGAGTTCATCTAATATTTCACGTTGTTTTGCTTCCATTACTTCCCTTTCGCCCTCGGTTTCATGGTCGTAGCCCAATAGGTGAAGTGCGGAATGTGCCGCCAAAAAACAAAATTCGCGTTTGGCTGAATGTCCGTATTCTTTTGCCTGACGGTAGGCGGTATCTCTCGACACGATTATATCACCTAAAAGCGTCATTGTATCGGGTGTTTCAAAATCAAGGAACGGGAACGAAAGAACGTCGGTGGATTTATCTATGTTTCGATGTTCTTTATTTATTTCCCTTATTTCCTCATCGTTACATATCGTAACATTTACTTCAAACTTATGGTTGGGATATTCCGCCGAAACCGTTTTCCTTATAACCCGTTTCATCAACGTTTCATACAGTTTGGGTATCGGTTCAGTCAGAACATCAAAATATATCTTTATCATTCCTTGGTTCTCCTTCTGAACGTTTCTCTGCGAGGAGCAACGCTTTCGCGTTTTTGAGATTGTTCTTTATTACGTTTCTCGTACGCGAGGATTATCTTTTGTACAAGCGGATGGCGAACAACGTCCTTATGGCTGAAGCGGAAAATAGATATACCCTTTATATCTTCAAGTATTTCGAGCGCATCAATAAGGCCGCTTTTTCTTAAATAAGGAAGGTCGACCTGTGTAATATCGCCGGTAATGATTGCCTTACTGTTATTGCCCAAACGGGTAAGAAACATCTTCATTTGTTCGGGGGTTGTATTTTGCGCTTCATCAAGAATTATAAATGCATCGTCAAGGGTTCGTCCGCGCATATATGCAAGCGGCACTATTTCGATTATACCCTTTTCTCCGCAGTTTTTGAAACTTTCGTTTCCGAGCATTTCTCCCAATGCATCATACAGCGGACGGAGATACGGGTCGATCTTACTTTGCAAATCGCCGGGGAGGAATCCCAACTTTTCACCCGCTTCTACAGCAGGACGTGTAAGAACGATCTTAGACACCTGTTTTTTCTTAAGGGCATTAACCGCCATAGCAACTGCCAAAAAGGTCTTACCTGTACCCGCAGGGCCGACACCGAACACTATTGTGTTAGCGTTAATTGCATCGACATATTTTTGCTGTCCGACCGTTTTAGCCTTTATCGGTTTTCCCTTATTTGTAAGACAGATACAGTCGTTATATATTGCGCCTAATTCGCTTTCCTTTTCTTCGCGAACCATTGTGATAACATAATTTATTGTATTCTCATCTATGCTTTCGGAAAGACGGCTTACGCGTTCAAGTTGTTCGATACACGACGCCGCCATATTCACATCGGTTACGTTATCGCCGCTTATCTTTATAACGCCCTCACGCGCAACAACGGTTACAGAAAACGCATTTTCGATATTTTCGATATTACCGTCCAACGTACCGAACAGTTTAAGAACAAAATCTATTGAAAGGTCGGGAATTGATTTTTCAAACATTTTTTCTACTCCTAATTATAAAGACTTACTCTTAATAATTTATATTATTATAACACAGTATAACCTAATTGTCAAAAAAAATAAAATAATCTTGACGAACAGACAATAATTTGATACAATGAGATGTGATTTTTTTTAATTAGTATGTTTAACGCTAAAATTTTCTTTTGGAGGTAATTGCAAAATGAGCAAAATCACAAAAATCATTTCGTTATTAATGATCTTATGCTTGGCACTGACCGCCCTTTCTGCATGTAAAGGCGGCGAAGGCGATGAAAGCAGCAAGTCTGACGTTTCTATCGCAGACGAACTGTTCTCCGGTCTTCCCGAAAAGGACTATGATGGTGCTACTGTCACTTTCCTTGTTCCCGGTGACGAATACACAAGATACAAATCCGCAGAAATCATGGCTCAGGAAGATTCGCCTGAGATTCTTAACGAGAACATAAAGCGCCGCAATGACATGGTCGAATCGCGTTTCAACGTCGTTATTAACGAAGAACGCGCTCCTAAGAACCAAATGGTAGAGATCGTTCGTACTGCTATCGTTTCGAACCTTTCCGACTACGATATTGCTATGCCTTATATTCCTGATGCCGCTACCTTGGCACTTGAAGATTCTTTCCTTCTTCTTAACGACATGGAATATATCGACCTCGATAAACCCTGCTGGGATAGCAACGCGTTGGAAAGTCTTTCTATTAACAACAAAAATTATTTCGCAACAGGCGACATAAGCCTTCTTACTCTCGCTTGTACACACGCGATCGTTTTCAACAAAGACATTATCTCCAAAAACGGTTTGGATAATCCTTACGAACTCGTAAACAACGGCGAATGGACTATCGACAAACTTCGTGAAATGGCTATCACCTTTACCGCCGATGTCGACGGTACAGAAGGTATGTCGCACACCGACAATTACGGTTTCCTTATTAACAAGAATTTCGTTACTTCTATGTACGTTGGTTCCGGTAATTCTCTTACCGATAAGGACAGCGATGATATTCCTTACATTTCTCTCTTTAAAGAACAAGAAACTGCTTACCCCATTTTCGACAAAATATTTGAACTTGTTAACGATCCTACCGCTACCGGTTTGATCGACAGCGGTTCCGGTTCGTTCTCAACTTCTGCATCTGCAGACGGCGGTTCTGTTTGGGATGCCGCTACAGAGTCTGTTGCTAACGGCAACGCGCTTTTCCGTGCAATGGCTATTATAGACATTGTTGATCTCGGTGAATACGATTGTAACTTCGGTATACTTCCCGTTCCCAAGTATAACAAGGAACAGGATGATCACCATTCGTTGGTTTCTACTATATACGCAACTTCCGTTGCTATTCCTAAAACTGCTGCAGACCCCGAAATGTCTGCAATAATCGCTCAGGCAATGTGCGAAGCATCTACCGACACCACCAAAGAAGCTTACTACGAAATCGTTCTCAAACTCCGTAAGATCCGCGACGACGAAAGCGAAGCAATGCTTGACAAGATATTTGCAGAACGCGTGTATGACCTTGGTATCGTTTATAACTGGGGCGGTACTGCTAATTCCCTCGGTAACGTTATGGGTAACATCGCATTCAGCGGAAAACAGACTTTTGTTTCTTCGCTTGAATCTATCGCTACCCTTGTAGAAGCCGATTTACAGAACACATTAGATACTTTTAAATAAACACACGAGGTTATCACATGAAGAACATCGATTATCTTTATTCCGTCGATCCCGAAGTGGCGCACGCGGTTGACAGCGAACTTAAGCGTCAAAAGCGCAACATTGAACTTATCGCAAGTGAAAATATAGTAAGCGAAGGCGTACTCGCTGCCGCAGGTACTATTCTCACCAACAAGTATGCAGAAGGTTATCCCGGACGCAGATATTACGGCGGATGTGAAGAAGTTGATAAATTAGAAACTATCGCCATTGAACG